>JAEUVR010000298.1 GCA_016786785.1 Chitinophagaceae bacterium | reverse complement strand
ATGTGGAGATGGAGCCCGGTCCTGATCCTGCAAAAGGACCAGTCGTACAAGTTTCATATCTCCTCGAGAGACCTGGTGCATGGGTATTCCATACAACCGGTGAACATGAACTTCCAGGTATACCCGGGTTACGATTATGTGCTGGAGTTCAAGCCAACGGAATCCGGCGAATACAAAGTGATATGCAATGAGTTTTGCGGCATCGGTCATCATACCATGATCGGGAAGATCGTAGTGATAGAGGAGGAAGCAGACCTGAAAGCCTATGGTTATGAAAATTTTAAAAAGGCGGCCGGTCCGGCGCCGGACAAGAAAAATGAACCGCTGTCTGAAACAGAAATGGCCTTGCTGGGCGAGCAGGTATATACGCTCAAAGGCTGCGGCGCCTGTCATAAAACAGACGGCAGCAGCCAGATCGCCCCGGCATGGAATGGCTTGTTCGGGAAAAAGGAAGAGGTAGTAGAGAACGGCAAAAAGATCAGCATTAAGGTAGATGAGGCGTATATAAAGGAATCCATTAAGAGCCCCCAGCAAAAAATAACGGTTGGTTTTGAGAATACCCCCATGCCGGTATTCCCGGTAACGGATGATGAAATTGACCAGCTGATCGCTTATATCAAAACATTAAAAGACTAACCCCTAAAACCAGATGTTATGTTTCGTACTTGCGATATAACAGGATTTAAAGTAGATCTCCGGTCGGAAAAGCTCATCCGGTACAATGCGGTATTCGCCGTCATTTCCTTATTGCTTGCCGTAACAGCCGCAATACTGATCGTTTTCACCCGGTATCAACCCGTGCATCTCCTGGGTGCTGAATGGTATTACCGGCTGGTTACTTTTCACGGACTGAACGCGCTTATTTTCTGGATCATCTTTTTTGAGATCGCCGGCCTGTATTTCGGTTCAACCGTCGTGCTAAATACCAAGTTTTGCGCGCCGAAGCTGGGCTGGGTCGCTTTTGCGCTGATGGTAGCCGGGCTGGTATTGTCGAATATCATTATCCTGATGGGCAAGGCGGATGTAATGCTCACTTCCTATACGCCGCTCAAGGCGCATCCCTTGTATTACCTGGGCATAATCCTTTTTGCGGTAGGCGCGTTGCTTGCGGTCATCCTGTTCTTTGGCAACCTGATGATCGCGAGACGGGATAAGACATACGGAGATACCATGCCGCTTTTTACCTATGGGTTGATGACGGCGGCCATCATTGCGGTGATTACATTAGCTTCTGGCGCGCTGATCTATATTCCTACTTTTTTATGGTCGCTGGGATTGATCGACAATATCGATCCGGCTATGTATAAGCTGATCTGGTGGGGGCTGGGGCATTCCTCGCAGCAGATCAACGTAGCGGCAATGGTGTCTATCTGGTATATGGTATCTTTTTTATCGGTGGGCGGGACTTCCATTAACGAAAGGGTATCGCGAACAGCTTTTGTGTTGTATATCCTCTTTATCTGCCTGGCGTCCGCCCATCACCTGCTGACAGATCCCGGCGTCAGCAGCGCATGGAAAGTATGGAATACCAGCTATGCCATGTACCTCGCCGTGCTGGCTTCCATGATACATGCTTTTGCAGTGCCCTCTTCATTTGAATCGGCCCAGCGCCGATGGGGTTATAATAAGGGCCTGTTCCAGTGGCTGTCCAAAGCGCCCTGGGGCAATCCTGCTTTTTCTTCCATCATCCTGGCCGTCATCGGCTTCGGATTTATCGGCGGCACTACCGGGGTGATCTTTGGTATGGAACAAACCAATATCATTGTACACAATACGATCGCTATTCCCGGTCATTTTAAGGGGACCGTGGTGATAGGAACGACGCTTACTTTCATGGGTATAACTTATTACCTTATACCGCTGATCTTCCGGAGAAAGATCGTGGGCTTTGGATGGGCCAAATGGCAGCCCTGGATGTTTTTTATTGGAATAGCGCTGCTGTCTATCTCCATGATCGTGCTGGGGCAAATGGGCGTTCCGCGCCGGCACTGGGATTCCAGTTTCTCCGGCGGGCCCTTTACTTACAATTTTAACCCGGCGGTTGATTTTTTCTGGGCGCTGATGATGTTGGGAGGAACGCTGGCCTTTCTGTCTACCCTGATATGGATATTGATCGTGGTAATCTCCGTTTTCTTCGGACCGAAAGTAAATGGTCCCGCAGATATGCAACTTGCTATTTCGCCGCCGGCCCCGGAAGCCAGATCCCACAAAGGATTTGAAGCGCCCGGTACGCTGGCGCTTACCGTTATATTTTTACTTGTTTTCCTTGCGCTCTTTTTCCTGAACTGGAAATGGCTTGCGGCGACATGGAATGTAAATTAAATCCAATGTCCATATCCTTGTTGTTTGGAACGGATACCGGGGCCCGGCCCCGGTATCATTAATCAGGCTGATATGAAATACGCGCATCTATGGATATTACCTGTATGTTTCTTGTTAAGCGGGTTCGCTCTTCCTGATGAAAAAAAATTTCTTGCGCAGAAAGCGGCTAATATAGAAGCGTTTGACGCGGCTGGCAATCGTTTCGAACTGTTTACGCTGCTAGGTAAAACGCCCCTTATCGTGTCGCCCGTATACACCAGGTGTCATTCGCTTTGCGGGGTGATCAGCAATGGCGTTAAAACGGCCGTTACCGGGCTGGGCAGTTTGGGAAAGGATTTTACAATGATCAGCTTTTCTTTTGACAGCAGCGACAGGCCGGCTGACCTGGCGGCCTATGAAAGCAGGTGGGAAATGGACGGCGCGAACTGGAAAACCATTTCTGCTTCCCCGGAGAACATACGGCGCTTCCTGTCGTCCATCGGCTATCAATATGATTATGATTCGCCGACAAGGGAATTCAACCACCCTTCTATTCTTATTGTACTGACGCCTGCAGGAAAGATATCCAGATACATATACGGGATAAACCCTTCTAAAAAAGATATAAAGCTTGCCGTAATAGAAGCGATGGCCGAAAAAACAAGGCCCGGCATCATTAAAGGATTTTACCTGCGCTGCTTCGGCTACGATCCATTGTTAAAAACGTATAAACCAGACTGGCGGTTTATTATATCAACATCGGCAGGTTTGCTGATGATCAGCCTTGTCAGCGGCCTTTTTATAAGATCCTTTATTGTTACAAAAGATCAGCATGGATAAACAAACCGATACCCTGAATATCATTAAAGAGCGCGTGCGCGGACACCAGTTGTTCCAAAAAATATCTTCCCTGCCGGGAAAGCTATTCTCTACCGGTTTAAATCCTCTATACTACCTGGGCAGCATAGCCGCTCTCTTTTTTATTGTTGCCTGTATTTCCGGCGTCTATATTTTTATTTTTTACGATATCAGCCCGCGCCATGCCTGGAATTCGGTAGAAGCTATGTCTGCCAATATTTTTAACGGATGGATGAGGAGCATCCACAGGTATTCGTCGGACCTGCTGGTTGTTTTTATATTGCTGCACCTGCTGCATACGTTAATAACGGCTAAGTTCAAACGACTGGTTTCCTGGATCAGCGGCATCATTTCTTTCCTGATCGTTATCCTCATCGGCGTAACCGGTTATATGCTGGTCTGGGATCAGAAGGCTAAGCTTACGGGTTATCTTACCGCCAGGCTGTTTTCCGGCCTGCCTATCTTCGACCCTTCCATAGCCGGCGCATTTTTATTGAACGACCTGAATACGGTAGGCGGATTTTTTAAAGTGGCGCTGTTCGGGCATATTGCTTTATCGCTGGTAACGGCGATCATTATCTGGATACATGTGCTTCGCATATCGAAGCCCAGGATATTTCCTCCTAAAAGATTGATCATTTATGCCGTTATTGCCCTCGGTATTGTATCGCTGCTGTTCCCTGTAAAAAGCGATCCTCCTGCGCAGGCTTCCAACCTGCCTACGCAGACTACCTTCGACTGGTATTATTATTTCGGTTATTACCTGATGAAGTTGTTCAGCGTTAAACAGAACTGGATCATTTTAATAGGCTCCGGGCTGACGCTGTGCGTCATACCTTATATCATTAAACGAAAGAACAGGCCTCCTGTTCATATTGATCTTGACAAATGCGACGCCTGTAATCTTTGTTCTTATGATTGTCCGTACGAAGCCATCGACATGCTCATCAAAGACGGGGAAAGAAAAGCGATACTTTCGCCCGACAAATGCGTGGGCTGCGGCATCTGTATCGGTTCCTGCGCCGAGCATGCCATCAGCCATCCGCAATTTCCCCTGCTCGCGCTGTACCCGAAGGAAAAAGCCGATGTTACGCTTTTCAGTTGCAGCTATTTTCCCGAACCCGAACTACCCGGCGAACTGAATATTGCGCGCTATAAAGTCCCCTGTATAGGCAGCGTGATGCCCAAAGATGTGCAGCGGATACTCGAAAACAACAGCCATAAGGTTGCGCTGCTCAGCTGCGAAGACTGTTATTACCGCCTGGGAAAAACATGGGCTATAAACCGGTTCATGAGAAAGAGAGCTCCTTCTTTTTCAAAAAAATACGACGCTTCCAAACTGAAATTGTTTACGCTAACGCAGTACAGCAAAGAAAAACTTCTTGCATTTTCCCGGGAGCAGGTTAGGGACGATAAAAAGCCGGGACGGCTTGCCATTGCCGATCATGAAAGACCCCGCCCCATTCTTTCGACGCTGATCCTGACGTTGCTTTTCGCATTAATGGTTCCCTTAAGCAGCGCGGTAGTGCGGTTCTTTGATCCTGCAGAAAAAACGCTGATCGTAAATTTCAAATATATCTCCACTCCGCAGGAATATGAGCAGGGTAGCTCAGGGGCAAAGCATATGCAGGCCCTGAGCCCGGTGGCAAAGAAAAGAAGCCCGGTTATGCTGAGGATATTTTCATCGCAGGACCGGTCGCTGCTTTATGAACACGAGTATACGCCCAGGGGAGTGCGCCAGGATATTGCCTTGTTTATTTACACGCAGTTAAGTATTAAAGAAGACCAGGTGGATATTGAATTAACGGAAACGGCTTTTCCTGAAAAGCAATTCCGGCTAAATAAAGTAGGGTTAAAAAAGGGAGACGGAACCTTTATTGTGTTTAAAGACGGCAGGCTTACGGTTGCAGAATAGGCGGGGTATTGCGTAAACAGGATCTTCCATCATTTATCCAAATAAGAAGAGGCTGTCTTTTAAGACAGCCTCTTCTTGAGCGATATATTTTGAATGCGTTTGTTAATACATAGTGACCACTACATCGTCGGTAGCCGTAGCGCCGCTATTGTCGGTGACAGTAAGCCTGAAAACATAGGTTCCTGCCACAAGGTTCGTGATCTTGGTCTGTCCGGAGTTAGGGCTTACAATAGTGTAAGACGACGGTCCGCTTACCTTGCTCCAGGCAAAGGTTTTTATCCATCCATCAGAATCTGTAGAAGGAGTGCCGTTGACTGTGGGGAAGTAATTCCAGGACAAGGGAATGGATTGATCTGCTCCTGCTCTGGCTACAGGCGGCTGGTTGCCCGAAACAGGATTGGTAATAACGCTTCCGCCGGATCCATCTCCAACCATATTAATCACTACATCGTCGGTAGCCGTAGCGCCGCTATTGTCGGTAACGGTAAGCCTGAAAACATAGGTTCCTGCCACAAGGTTAGTGATCTTGGTCTGTCCGGAGTTGGGGCTTACAATAGTGAAAGAAGACGGTCCGCTTACCTTGCTCCAGGAGAAGGATTGTATCCATCCGTCGGCGTCTGAAGAGGTAGTGCCATTGACTGTGGGAAAGTAATTCCAGGACAAGGGAATGGTTTGATCATCTCCGGCTCTGGGTATGGGCGGCTGATTACCCGGAACAGGATTGGTAATTCCGCCTCCGCCGGATGGAGCAGTGCCCCCATCCGCAACCATATTGATCACCACATCGTCCGTAGCCGTAGCGCCTTTGTTATCGGTAACAGTAAGCCTGAAGGTATAGGTTCCTGCCACGAGGTTATTCACTTTGGTCTGCCCGGAGTTGGGGCTTACAATAGTGAAAGAGGATGGTCCGCTTACCTTGCTCCAGGAGAAGGATTGTATCCATCCGTCGGCGTCTGAAGAGGTAGTGCCGTTGAGCAGGGGAAAGTAATTCCAGGATAGGGGAATGGTTTGATCTTCACCGGCCCTGGCTATGGGCGCCTGATTACCTGTAGCCGGCGACGTTGGCGCGGACGGACTATTCGACGGAGGAGGGATAGATACTCCGCCTCTCTTATAGTGAAGCATCCATTCATAGATACTATAACCGTCTACCTTGGTAGTAGGGTCGAACGCTTTCCACCAGGTATCGTTATGCGTTTCATTCACCCATTCCGTTAATTTGATATTTGCGGCGTTAGAAGCGTTATTATTTTTAATCCAGGCTACCCAATCCCTTGCCCATTGAATGGGAACCACTGCGTCTGCGCGCGAACTGATGGTCCATAAGGGCAAATTCTTGGAAGCAATGCTTTTCGCCAATGCTTGCGTAGGCGCTGTTCCGCCGCAAACAGGCACAGCGGCAGCTACATTCTCGCCATACACTGCGGAATAGTCGAAAGTAGAACCTCCACCCATGCTTAATCCGGCAATGTATATCCTGGATTGATCAACCCGGTACTTGCCTACGGCGTAACTGATGACAGACTGTATTTCTGCCGCTGAAGGCCGCACTTTGAACTGCGGCGATATAACGATAAAAGAAAATTTTGCTCCGTTAACGACAAATTCGGCAGGGAAGGTTTTGTTATTGATATGCCTGGGAAGACCGCAGCAATTGACCCGGGTAACGCCGGTGCCCAGTTCCCCAATGCCGTGAATAAACAGGATCATGGGGTAACTTTTAGTGGTAAGACTATACCTTGCCGGCAGGGTCTCCAAATAACCGGCAACATTTGAGTTTACATTTGTTGTAATGGGCGTGTGGATGGGGGGGGCTGTTTCGGATACATCGTTAGCGTCTGCTGATACCCTCGTAGCCAGATCGCTTCGAACGGCGGCTTGCTCCTCTTCCGGAGCCACCAGATCTTTTTGACAGGAAGAAAAAAACAACATCACTGCTACGCCTATTCCTGCGAGCCCTTGCATTTTAGCATTCATTGGATTAAGAAATTTTTAAAATTGGAAAAGTAAATTAATCAGTGCCACAATGCTAAAATGGCGCCATAAATTAATTGTTGAATCTTTGAAACAGATTGGGGAAAAATCTGACTTCCATGTCCTGAAATGCTAATTTAACCGGCATTTGGCGACGGCCGTCGGTTATCCTGCTTCAATCAAAATATGAGGCCTTGCCTGAAAAATTGCACCTGTCAAGCGTTTCATGCGATCGCCTTTTTTTTTATACAGGCCGGCTTTACCGGAAACGCTGTGCAGAATGCTGTTCTATACTGCTAAAAATGAGCAAACATGCGTATCTTGGCTTCTTTAAGCATTAGGACGAAGCTGATGAGGTCCGGGAGGTTTAGCGTTATTGGCATCCCTTATATAAGAAACTGATTATAAGTTGTTTGATTGAGAAAATGCACGAGTAGTTGATAGCCAGGTCCTGTTATTCTGCCCAACTATTTTAAAAGAATATTGATATTGATTAATTTCTCATGATTTTGAATTTTTTTTTCATTTTTATTATTCTAACTGAATTCCGCTTCTTTTTATGAAAAAAATCGAGTTGTTTTTTGTCTTAACCATGCTCGTTTTTAATGCATCCGCACAAGACATTAAAAAAAATAATAATAACATACCCGGCACTACTCATGACGGGAAGGTCTGGGAAATCCGGCCGGGCCAGGATTACTCCACTATTCTGGCTTCCCTGCAACCAGGCGACTGCCTCGCATTGCATGAAGGGATTTATGAGGATAAGATCATTATAAATGTATCGGGGCTGCCTGGAAAACCTATCGTGATAAGAGGCTATGGCAATGGCGAAAAACGACCGGTAATAACATACAGCGAAAACAATGCGAATTTATTGCAGATAAACGGCGATCACCTGGCGCTTGATTACCTGGAGTTTCGCTCTTTGCATACCTATGCGTTAAGGATAGGGTTGCGGAATGATGGCTGCCAGGATATTATCATTAAGAACTGCTTGTTTTATGAATGCGGGGGAGGATCTATCAGCGCCAATGCGCCTGAAGCCAATTACAAGGACATATACATTATTGACAATTATTTTATTGGCGCTAAGCGAACTCCTGTTTATATCGGCGGCCATGATGGGAAGGGTATAGTGGAGAATTTTGTTTTCAGGGGCAATGTGATCGACGGTTCGCAGAATGACGGGCCTCAAAACACGATCGGGTACGGCATCGAGCTGAAACTTAACGTGGTCAAAAGCGTCGTTGAAAATAATTTTATCACAGGAACCAAAGGCCCGGGGATCATGGTATACGGAGCGACCGACCCTGACCCCGCTAATGCAAACATCGTAAAAAACAATATCGTGGTCCGCTCGCGGAACTGGGGCGGCATTGTTGTCGGCGGCGGCCCTTCCGAGGTCCGGAATAACCTGGTGATCGGTTGTAACCCCGGCATTGTAGTGGAAAACTATGGCGGCAGGAATCTGCTGAACAGCATCAGCGTTACGGGCAACGCCGCGGCGCTGAACAAGGATTACAATATCTCTCTTAGCGCCGCGCCGGGCGTCAGCGTGAAGAACAATCGCTCTGTTGCCGTTGCTGGCGCCAGGGATTTTACCGGAGATCTTCACGATGGAGATAAGAATATCATTGTTCCTTCATCGCCGTCTTTTGAAAAAGAGATAGCCCGTATTATAAATATCGTTCCGGAAAGAAATAATTTGGACAAGGTATGGCGTCGGCTGGCAAAAGATTCGCCGCTGAACAAAAAACAAATGATAAAACTGGTAAATTTACTGGCGCAGTATTCATTTCCTGCTAAAGTTAGCCATTGAGCTATCGCTTAGAAGCTATAAAATGCATAAGGATGATAGCCGTAATATTAAATATATTTATCTTCTAAATAGTTTCGTAAAGTGACCATTAAGCTTCCGACCCTTGCCTGTTTCTCAATTGCATTGATGATAATGATAGGTTGCGGCAATCCATCTTTCAAGGAACCCCGGGTTTCTTTTGATTCGTATACCGTTGAAAAAGGGTTTGAGCTACAGCTTGTCGCCGCCGAGCCAATGATAGAAGCCCCGGTAACGCTCGATTTCGATAACCAGGGCAGGATATGGGTAGTGGAGATGCGCGCGTATATGCCCAACCTGGAGGGGATTGGCGAAGATGCGCCTACCGGACGTATTACCATATTGGAAGACTTAGATGGGAACGGCGTGGCGGATCATTCAAAGGTATTTATCGACAGCCTGGTTTTGCCCAGGGCAATCGCTCATGTTTATGGCGGCTTATTGTACGCAGAGCCCCCTAATCTATGGTTTGTAGAGATAGACAATGACAAACCTGGCAAAAGAACCTTGGTTGATTCTTTGTATTCCGATGGAGGCAATGTGGAAATGCAGCCTAACGGACTAAGAATGAATATTGACAACTGGATATATAGCGCTAAATCAAATTACCGTTACCAGCGCAAAGACGGGCAATGGATAAAGGAGCATACTTCAGTACGCGGGCAATGGGGCATATCCCAGGATAACTTCGGCCGCTTATATTATAATAACAATACGGTGCAGCTTATTGGCGACTATGCGTTGCCTAATATGTTTTTACGCAATCCTTATCTCCGGCCAAGGGCTGCAGTTGATAAGGTATTGACGCCCGATCAACGCGTATATCCACTGCATCCTACCTCGGTAAATCGCGGAGGAGAGACTGGCATATTGAGTAAAGACAGCCTGCTGCTGGAATTTACCGCAGCCTGTGCGCCCCTTATCTATCGCGGCGATCAGTTTCCTTCCGAATACCTGCAGAATGCTTTTACCTGCGAGCCCGAAGGAAATCTTATTAAACGTAATATTCTTTCTTACGAGGGCATAAAGGTATCCGCCAGGCAGGCCTGGGAAGGCAGGGAATTCATTGCGTCGACAGATGAAGCTTTTCGTCCGGTAAACCTTTTTAACGGGCCCGATGGCGCGCTTTATGTAGCGGATATGCATAGGGGAATTATGCAGCATAAAGCATACATTACCCCCTATTATGCTCATCATGCCGGCGCTAAAAAATTAGATACCATACTGGGGATGGGTCGCATTCTCAGGGTGAAGTATAAAAGCAAACCCTTGTCCGATATCCCTGCATTTGAAAAAACCTCCTCTTCGGACCTGGTCGCCTTGCTAAAACAGCAGAACGGGTGGATCAGGGATCGCGCCCAACAGCTGTTGATTTTTAGGGGCGACCGCTCGGTAATTCCATCGTTGGAAAAGTTGGCGCAGGATAAGGAAAATGAAATTGCGGCTATTCATGCCTTGCATACGCTTAACGGGCTGGATGCGCTGTCTTTCGATTTTCTTAAACAGGCCATTGCAGCAGGCGGATCCGACCGCATTGCGCATGCGCTGTCGCTGCTGGAAAAATACCCTGCGGGCAAATATGCCGCCGATATGGCGGCTTTATCGACCGGTCTTATGGCTAAAGAAGATGCGGTTATTGATCTTTACCTCGCCTTGTCGCTGGGTCCATGGGTCAGCTCGGATCCGGATGCGTTTTTGCCTTTGCTGGCGAGGCTCTCGCAGGCTTATTCAAATGATCCGGTTTACCAGGAGGCTGTAGTCAGCAGCCTGGTCGACGCAGAAGAGAAATTCCGGGATAGCTTTCAGCTTAACGGTAACAGCGACCCGGATGATGTGTTGAATAAGATATTGAGCAAAACCATCGCCAATAAAAAAGAGGGAAAGAAAAACTCCATTTTTGCAGAAATATTCCCCCTGGACGATACGAGAACAAATGGTCTGGTCCTGTTTCGCTCTACCTGCGCTACCTGTCATGGCGCCGATGGAAATGGCGTCGAAAATATGGCGCCTCCCTTAAAAGGATCTCAATATGTAAGCGGATCCGTGGATAAGCTGGGGATGATCATTTTGCACGGACTCCAGGGGCCTATACATGTCGACGGCCGCTTGTACGAGCTGAAAGGAAGCATGCCCGGGTTTGCAAACAATTTTACAGACGAACAGATTGCCGATATTATCCGGTACCTGCATAACGCCTTTGTTACCGAACCTAAGAAAGTAACGAAAAAACAAATTCAACAACTCAGGAATAAAAGGACTATGCCGCTTACAGAAAAAGAGCTGATGTCGATGCCTGCGACGACTGAATAATACCAACGCCGTTTTGCCGCCTGCGACGGCTTTAATTTTCCCGGGGTTCGTTGCCTTTTATTCAGGATATTTGTTAGCGTAAACGCTAAAAAATTTTGGAAAGATGAAGTCATTTACCCCAGGTACGATTGCCCACAGGTTTTTTTTCTTATCAGGTATATTTTTTTTGTTTGTCTATGCATCTGCCCTTGGTCAGGCCATTACGGCGACGAGATCTTCAGAAGGAATTGAAGTGTCGGAAAATGGAAAGAAAGTTTTGTTTTTTCAGGCGGCGCCAAAATCATTGAATGGCAAATATGAAAGAGCCGGCTATGTTCACCCCCTGTATAGTCTGGATGGAAATATTATTTCTGAAGATATGCCGGCAGATCATCCGCATCATCATGGCATTTTCTGGGGCTGGCACCAGGTTGTGCTAAACGGTAAATTCGTGGCAGATGGCTGGTCGTATAAAGATATCTCCTGGAAACCCATAAAAGTAAATTGGAAAAAAGGAAGGGAATCCGGTACGATCCGTTCTGAAATGACATGGGATCTTACCTCAGGCGACGCCCCGCCCAAACCGATTGTAAAAGAGAACGCCTTTATTACGGTATTCAAGGCGACAGACCAGTATAGGATCATTGATTTTGATATACGCCTGAAGGCGTTAGTCGATGGTTTGGAAATCGGCGGATCGGATAATGTCTGGGGTTATGGGGGATTCAGCCTGCGATTAACCGTTCCCCAGGACCTCTCTTTTACCTGGGATAACAAGCCGTTGCAACCCGTGGAGTCGGGCGTTTATGCGCCCTGGATAGACTTCAGGGGATCTTTTGAAGGTAAATCGGCAGGCGAGAGCGGAGTGGCCGTATTCCCCAAACATCCCTCGCCCGGCGATCCCGTATCCTGGATACTCAACCTGAAGCCAAGTATGCAAAACGCGCGTTATCCCGGAAGAACGCCCGTTCCTTTATCCAGGGAGGGACTACGATTGCAGTATCGCGTTATTATTCATGACGGGAAGATGTCTAATGAAGCGTTGAATCGCTTGTACGAACAATATATGCAATTGAAATAATTATTGCGCAGCTTCGCGCGACGCTGAAACAACCGCTTCAGGAGCGTCTTTATCTTCTTCAGCAATAAAGCGAATACTGGCGTTAAAGCCGGCTATGTACTGAAGCAATGCATATATAAAGAGAATGATGGCGTACATCTCCATAAATTCTTCGAATGTGCAAAAAAGCTTATCGTAAGTATGTCCGGCGCCGTACTTTGTGGTGATATATCCTTCGGGCAGCTCAAATGCAAGCGCGGCAAAAACATACATTCCTCCCGAGAGGATGAACAGGTTCCTTGTTTTGACGGGCAGGCTGAATAAAAACTTCATAAAGAAAATGCCCGCCGCCAGAGCAAAGATCGAATAGGGCAATATCCAGGTATAATGAAGCAATCCCGATGGATCGTCTCCTATCACGTTTCTGAGTTTATTGAACTGCTCATGTACGCCTGTGGATTCGTCAATGGATAAGAACACAAATACCAAGCTCAGCAGTAGCCAGTATCCTTTTCGCTTATCCTGTTGCCGTACGGAAATACGATAGATGAAAAATAAAAGAACGCCGGAAGTAAGAAGGATCAGGGTAGAGAATAAGGCCGGGATATTATTCTCCAGGCTGACGTCAAAAAAATAAATCAGGGCGTTGGAAATAAAACTTTTCGGCGCGACAGCCTTTTCAATCCAGAGGCTGGCAAGGTTGATAATAATCAGTGAAACAGCTATGCGAAGAAGAAGCCTGTAAATTTTTCGGGCATGAATAGATATGGGTTTGTTTTTTGATAGTGTTTTTGGATTGCTCATTCTTAGGGAATCTGTAAATCTGCGAATGTAAAACAAAACGATGATAAATTAAAATGCGCGATAGCAGTTATAGCGCCTATGGCGATAGATAGTCGATGGCTGCTGATAGGCAGGATGCAAAACCGAATTTGTTTGCCGGGAAATTTCAATACGACATTTTGCTCTTGCGGAAGCGACCGTATCGCGGTCGTTGCGCATTGAATAAAAGGATATGCCGGCGGGTCGTGCCTGATCTAAGACAAGCGCGCCGGCATACCGGGCGTTTAAATAACGGTTATTCTTCCGTTATGGAGGCATTCGGCGCATTATTCTTGACCGATTCAATGCCATTGTCGCGGCCTGCTTCATTCACATACATCTGGCTTTTGCCAATTATCTGGCCATTGGTCGCTTTAAGGGTAAAATAGAATTTGCCATTGGAAGCGGTCAGCCTTTCGAACTTTTTGTCGTCATTGGCATTGGCTTTTACCGACTCAATACCATTAAGCCTTGCCGCAGCGCTGGTATAACCTTCGCTGGAAAGAATGACCTGGCCATTGTCGGCTTTCAGGTTAAAATAATACTGGCCGTCATTCCCTGTTTTAGTAGAAAACTTTCCCATTATATATTTTTTGATGGATCCTAAAATACAATTTTATAAAAGAAACGCCAAGGGGAATATTCGCGGATGCCGTGCGCAGGTCGGGTTACTGTGCCTGTTGGCCGCATATTTGTATATAACAAAACATTGGTTTTGGGTTTCCGGAGCGGCGGGAGGCGAGATCCCTGAAGCAAATGTTAGTAGGGGTTATAACAGTCGCGTCAACGCGCATAAAGAGAAAGACTTATGCCCCGGTTAAGGTTCTTATAATATAGTTATTTGTTTGATTTATTTGTTAACTTCGCGCCCATAAATCTAACTTATTATGATTAAACGCCCTGTATTATTCCTTTTAGCTTCCTGCCTGCTGTTTAATGTAGCTTCAGCACAGAAGTTTTCTTCAAAAAAGAAAGGGAATCTCATCGGTTTTGGTTTTAACGTCGTTGATTTTAAAACGCCTGCAGAGATAAAAGCTACGTCTTTGGGCGATGTCTTAAAACAAAATGATTGGAAGTCATTTAACAACAAAGACGTTGGTATCTCTTTAATGTATTGGAAAGGACTTACCAACAACATTGATTTCTCCGCCCGCTATAATGGTTTGTTTACTTCTAACGCGAATGACAATATCAAACGCACCGGCGACGCTTATTCCAATGAGTTCGAAGGCGCGCTTCATGCAAAAGCGTTATCAGACGACCATTTGTTCAATCCCTTCCTTACCGCAGGTTTGGGCATTGGCAATTATGGCAGCAAATGGGGAGGATATGCGCCTTTGGGCCTTGGCGTTCAGGCTAACCTGATGAGCAGCGCTTATCTTTTTTTACAGGCTCACTACAGGCTAAGCTTCAGCAAGAGCAACCTGAAAAATAACCTGTTCTATTCTTTTGGCGTTGCTGATAATCTTTCAAAACCCAAGGATGCCCCGGTATTAAAAGAAGTGCCCATTCCTATTGTTGAACCGAAAGATACGGATGGCGACGGCGTAGTGGATACGGAAGACGCCTGCCCTGACGTAGCGGGATTAGCCAGCCTCAAGGGATGCCCTGACGGCGACGGCGATGGTATTGCCGATAAGGACGATAAATGTCCCGACGTAGCGGGCGTTGCAAAATACAACGGTTGTCCTGTCCCTGATACGGACGGCGACGGCGTAAATGATGAAGAAGACAAATGTCCTTCTGTTCCCGGTTTAGCAAGATATAACGGATGTCCCATACCCGATACGGATGGCGACGGCGTGAATGATGAAGAAGACAAATGTCCTTCTGTTCCCGGCATAGCGGCTAATAACGGCTGCCCTGAGATCAAGAAGGAAGTGGTTGCTAAGGTTCAAAAAGCGGCTGGCCAGATCTTCTTTGCTACCGGCAAGGACGTGCTGCTGAAAAAATCGCATATTCAGTTAAATGAAGTAGTTAAATTGCTGGAAGAAGATCCTACCCTGAAGCTGGATATCGCCGGCCATACCGACGATGTTGGCGCAGAAGATTTTAACCAGGTATTGTCCGAAAAAAGAGCAAATGCCGTTAGAAATTATATAGTTGGAAAAGGCATAAGCGAAGACAGGATCACAGCTTCCGGTTACGGAGAAGCTCAGCCCATCGCCGACAATAAGACTGCGGCTGGCAGAGCAAAGAACCGCAGGGTGGAACTGGAATTACGCAACTGGTAATAGATTAGGTTCAGGTGCATTTATATAGCGCAGTATTATAGTATTTACAAAGCCGGCTCCCAGGAGCCGGCTTTTTTTATCTACCCTCTTTATTTTGGGCCGGCACAATATGATTGTCCGGTTTGTTCGCGCGGCCCCATATTATGCTTTCGTCCTCCAGGTTTTTATTTTAAAGAGGATCTGTGCGGCTTTTGCGTAACTTGTATATGATTTATTTTTCGGGCGGGCGCTTTAATGTTTATTATGAGGAAAAATGCAGTTGCTCCGCTATTGTTTTTTTTACTGCTGTCTGCTGCCTCATCATCAGGGCAATCACATTCCCAAAGATGGACGTGGTCGGCGCGTTTATGACGAGTAGCGAAAGGTCTACGACACGATGATCAGGGAAAGCGATGGCAGGTAATAAAACAAGACGATTTACAAACTAAAATTTTTTCATATGTCCACTACGCGTTTATCTCCCGATCAGTTGCATGCCTATCATCGCGATGGGTATTTGCTGGCGCCGGGATTTTGTAGCAAAGAAGAAATTCAACGGTTGTATCAGACGGCGCTGGATGATAGAGCCATGGCCGATAATGCTATGGATTTAAATGATCAGTCCGGCAAAAAAACAAAACTCTCCTTATGGTTCACCCCGGGGAATGATGTGTTCGGTTATCTGATCCGGAGCAAAAAAATGACGGATAGCGTTGCGCAGCTGCTGGATGACGATAGCCCCGTATGCCATTTTCATTCCAAGCTGATGCAAAAAGAGCCAAAGGTGGGCGGCGCCTGGGAGTGGCACCAGGATTATGGTTACTGGTATAAGAATCAATTTATGTTTCCCGATAAACTGATCAGCGTAATGATTGCCCTGACCCCCGCCAATAAAGAGAATGGCTGCCTGCAGGTGATCCGCGGCTCGCATAAAATGGGAAGGGTGAATCATGGGTTTGCCGGCGAGCAGGTTGGCGCGGACATCGCCATGGTCAATAATGCGTTAAAAACGATGGACCTGGAATATTGCGAATTGAATCCGGGCGACGCGCTGTTCTTTCACAGCAACCTGCTGCATCGTTCCGAGGCCAATCTTTCCAATGCTCCGCGATGGTCTATCATTTCATGCTATTGTTCTCAGTCCAATATTGCTTATCAGGAAACCTCTACTTCATGGAACATTCCAGTGGATACGGTTCCCGACGAAGCCCTTTTAACCTGGGCGGCCGAATCGTTGTCCAATGCCGATTTCTTAAAAAAAGAAAATGATCCGGCATTAAAAGATACCGGCTGGGAGAAAACCGTAGACGTGAAATAGCGCAAGCACCGCCGGGCATGACAGTGAGATTGCGTCGGATAAAACAACCACTGCAACGTATGCGCGAAGAAAGCAATTACAGGAACAAACGCTGTGGTCGCGCTTATTTTAAATAGGCCTTCAACGCCGCCGCCAGCTTTTCATACCCTTCTTCATTGGGATGGAGCCCGTCGCTGAACAACGATTCGTCGATGGTCTGCGTCGCATTCAGTAAAACCCTGCCGGGATCGACAAACTGTACTTTCATTCTGGCCGCCAGCCTGGCGACCTGCTGGTTAAGCGCGACTATCCTTTTCTCCGTTTTTCTCATGGGATATATGCCGGATAAAATCAGTTTAGCGGCAGGCTGTCTTTCCTTAATAGCAAGGACCAGGGTTTGCAGGCCTTCTATGATCTCTGCATCGCTGTTTATGCCGACATTGTTTATGCCGATGGTCAGCAGTATCTGTTTTGCCGTAAATCCATCCAACTCGTCGTGATGGATCCTCCATAGCGTATTTTCTATCCTGTCCCAACCATACCCTAAATTAAGGGTATGAAGCGGTTTCAGGAAAGCGTCCCAGGAGCGTTTGCCGCTGACAATGGAAGCCGCCGGTTCGCCGCCCCACATGTGCAT
>JAEUVR010000042.1 GCA_016786785.1 Chitinophagaceae bacterium | reverse complement strand
GGTTTAAGCTGATCATTAAAACAAAGCAGTTAGTTAATCGCTCTATAGGAAAATGCTCTTTATGAATCCTTTTTTTAATAAACAGTAAAACATGAAATCTTTCTTTTTGTTATTGGGGCTGATAGTTATGACAGGCATGGGATTATCCGCTCAAAAAATCGACAAGGCTAAGGACTACCTGGCCAAGCAACGGCTTAATGACGCTAAAACTGAAATAGAGAATTTTTTAGCCGTAGAAAAAAACAAGAACAATCCTGAAGGCTGGTATACCAAGGCAAAGATATACAGCGTCATTTCACAGGACTCTGTCCAGAAAGCGTCTACTCCCGGCGCGAGAGAGATCGCAATGGCTTCCCTCGAAAAATACGTGGAACTGGAAAAAACTTCAGTGAAAGACTCTACCAAGAGATACATGCTTTTAACGCTGGACAACAGGAAACCGTTAACGGATCTTTATGCCGGCTATTCCAAAGATGCCGCATCCTATTACAATGCAGGCAATTTTGTAGATGCGTTATCCAATTTCCAGGGATCCCTCGGCGTATTTGATTTTATGATCGACCAGGGCTGGACCAATGGCATTACCATTGATACCATATCCATTTTATATGCCGGCATTTCGGCGGAAAAAGCCAATAAACCGGATACGGCCGCGCTCTATTACGGTAAAATAGCCGAGAGCAAGATCCAGGGCCAGGGATATGAATCTATTTATAAATGGTTAGCGGATTTTTATAAGGAGAAGAATGACATAGAGAAGTCCAAGAAATTTACTGCGTTGGGGAAGGAAGTGTATCCCGAGGATCCTTTCTGGCTGGGCTTTGAAATAAACCTGTTAAGCGAAAAGGGGTCCCGTGAAGAGCTGTTTGCCAAGTATGACGAAGTGACGCAGGCGAATCCTACCAACCACCTGTTCTGGTTCAATTATGCGGTGGAGCTTTATAAAACCGCATATGATGAAGACAGCACAAAGAGGCCGGCAAATTCAAAAGAGTTGATCAGCAAGTCGATCGAAAAAGTTAAGAAAAGCATTGAGGTCAATCCTCAATATCCCAATGCGCACATGCTGCTGGGCCAGATCTATTATAACCAGGCGGTAGACATTATCAATACCAATAAAAAGATCAGGCCTGTGGGCGGCGTTAAGCTAAAACCAGAGGAATTAAAATTAAAAGAAACCTTACGCGGAGAAACAAATAAAAAGTTTGACGAAGCAATTGTAGAGTTCCAGAAACTGGATGAGTTGTTAGGCGGCGCAGGCAAGTTGAAAATGGAAGACAAACAATTCCTTAAAGATTCTTACGACCTGCTCATCAATATCTATGAACAGAAAAACGATCCCGACAAAGCCACTTTCTACACCGAAAAGTTCAACAACGTAGACAAGGTGCATTAACCTGGTCATTCATATTTTTTACTACGAAGCCGCTTTAATAGAGCGGCTTTGTCTTTTTGGAGAACGACAAAACCGTCTCCCGGAACTTAGGAAAATTGATGAAAAACCAATGCTTTTTAATAGGAGGCATGCTGAAAGCGGTTCAGTATTTTTAAGCAGGATTATCGGGATGAGCAGGCGAGGCTCCTGGGCTTTCACCTGGCAAACTGTCCTAGGCTGCTCTGCTCTTTGAATAATTTACTACTTAACATAATATAAATTATAGGACAAAATTATAGAACAAAACGGATACTTTATCTGAATAACGGTTAAAGCTTGCGTCACCGTTTGTCTGTTATAACCTATTCAGCTTCAGCCATTGCGGCTTCGCCGTTGGTCCAGGAAACCAAGTCTGTCCGCCACTCACTCGTTTGTAGTTGTATTACACTTCGCCGGTTAGGCACACTGCACACTGTAGCGCAAAGAAAATTTTCAAATCAGCGCCACCAGGCGTTTGCCGCCTTCAATATTCATGTCCCAGACTTTTTCAATGTCTCTCAAAGGGATATTTACCGTTTCGATTTTCAGTTTTCCCTCGGCGGTAAGTTGAAGCATTTCGGGAAGGATCTCGGTAATCAACTGCTTTACTTCCGCGCGCGACCAACTGCCAAGCCCGGAACCGGAAAGCTGAATATCAGCGCTGCGCAAAATGGAGGAAGACAGGGTTATCGTGTCGCCGGTCATACCGCCGACTGTAACAAAACGGGTGCGGTGCGAATTCCCGCCATCGCCTTTCAGCGAATGTAAAATCAACTCAGCGCTATGCCCCCAGAGATAATCGACAATTACATCAATAGGATTTTGTTTGTGCGCATCCCTGATCCGCGATACAAAACGCTCGTCATCCTGCCCGAGCGGAATAGTTTCATCAGCGCCCAACGATAACAACTCCTTTAATGTTCGTTCATTCCTTCCTGTGGCAATCACCTTCATGGCTCCGTAATATTTGGCGATCTGTACAGCCATTTTTCCTGTAACGCCCGTCGCTCCATTCACCAGGACCGTTTCGCCTTTTTGCAAGCCCGCCCTGAAACGCAATGCCAAAGCCGACCCCATAACCGCGTTCGGCAGCGCCGCGGCTGTTGCGTCATCAATGCCTTCAGGTAATTTTACCATTATGTCTTTCTCCACAATCGCCTTTTCGGCAACCATTCCGCTTATGCCAATGGCGTAAACGCGCGTTCCGTCTGCAAGCGTTCCCACGCCGTCCCCGCCTATTACTTTTGCCGACCAAGCTTGGTTTTGGGTTGAATAATGCTTTCCGCTTGCACGCATTTTATCAAGATTCTTTACAGCGGAGGCTTTCACGGAGATCAACGCCTCATTTTCATGCAACGCCTCCGGTTCCGCAAAGTCTTCCACATATTTTGGCTTTTCGTCTTTTTGAAACATGACTGCCGCTTTCATTGGCCAATATTTTCTATAAAATTAATTCAGACAAAAGATATGCCGAAGGTAACGCCATGTCCGATCCGCCTATGATCGGGATGGCTGATAATAAAATATCACTGCGCCGGAACTGAAGGTTTTCATCTTTAAAAGTTTAAGAACAATTCTGTCGTTCATGTTTTCAAATAACGGCAACCCTTGTCCTGCTATAACAGGATGAACACAAAGCTGGAGCTCGTCAATTAAGTTAAGTTTCATTAAGCTTATGATCAAGCTCCGGCTGCCGACCAAGATGTCCTTTTCACCATTGTGGGACTGCTTGAGCGTTAAAACCTCTTCTTCAATAGCCCGGTCTGCCAGCCTGGCTGTTTCCCATTCCAGGCTTTTCAACGTACGGGAAAAAACAATTTTTGGAATATTATCCATTCTTATAGCAAATTCGTCCGTTGATTTGTCGCCGGTAGGCTTTTTCACTACTGCTTTCCAGTATTCCATAAGTTGGTAGGTTATCCTGCCATACAAAATTACATCAGCATTATGCAGCAGGTCGGCATAATGTTGATGTATCTCTTCATCCGGGTCTACTGCCGTATGATCGAAAATCCCATCAAGCGTCATATTGATTCCTGCAATGATTTTTCTCATGTTATTTTATTGTCTGTGTCTGATTACCTGTACGCCATCTCATCATGATCGCTAATGTCCTGCGGTTTCAGGAAACCCCAAAGCCTGGCGAAGGAATTCCGGAGCAATCTCTTTGGCATCTATGAAGCGTTTCAGTAAAAATAAACCCTTTTAACCTTAGTGGCAGCAGAAATTGCGGATGGCGCCTTCTTTATCTCCGCACAATAAAATCGGTTCAAAAACGCTAATTTGGCATATTCATCACCGACAATCATTTTTGTTTGAAATCGCCTGAGCAATCGTTTTGGTTTAACTCGCTGTTCTACACCTTTCTGCAAAGATTTTCGCTGTTCTTTTTTGGCGTGGGCTCTTTTATGATCCTGGTCAGGGGGTTTTCCACGGAAACAAATGGTACCTGGGCCCTTTTCATTACCCTGTTCTCCCTGTTTGAAGTCGTGAAGCAGGGATTGATCAGGAATTCCTCCATCCGGTTCCTGGGACTTCCGGAATACGCCGGGAAAAATAACGCCGTTCAATCGGCCTCTCTCCTGCTGAATACCGCATTTTCGCTGATTGTCATCTGTATGATCCTTATCGGCGGAAACCTTTTATCCGCGCTGCTGAAAACAAATGCCCTGAGCGAACTGTTGGTCAAAAGCAGCTTCCTGATCCTGTTATTGATCCCTTATAACCACTGTGAAATTATCCTCCAGTCGCAGTACCGGTTTTCTACCCTATTTGTAGCGGCTTGCATAAGATACGCGCTTTTTTTCTGCGGGTTATTGATCCTGTATTGTTTTTTCCCCGCTCATTTTACGCTATTGAATGCCTTATTGCTACAGATCATCGCGCTGGCAGCCGCCCTGATTTATATACTGGTTAAATCTTATGGCCTTATCATTCGCCGGTATGCGCATGATCCTTCACTGATCCGTAAGCTATTCCATTTTGGAAAATTTACTTTTTTTGCCAACCTGTTTTCTACCCTTGCCCGGAGCTTCGATCACCTGCTTACCGCCAATATGCTGGACCCGCTGGCCGGAAAAAACTATGTAGCATACTATAATACAGTCGCCCGTATCAACAACATGGTAGACATGCCTTCGCTGGCGGCAGCCGACGTGTTATATCCTAAAAACGTGGAAGCCTTGCAAAGAAAAGGCCTGGAAAAGGTAAAATATTATTTTGAGCAGATGGTAGGAACCATACTGGCGCTGATCATTCCCATCTCGCTGCTTATCTTTATTTTCCCCCGGCAGATCATTTACCTTATTGCCGGAAGCGAATATTACCCGGCTGTTCCGCTCCTCCAGCTGACCATCCTGTTCAGCGTTGTCAGGCCCCTGAGTTACCAGTTCGGATCTACCCTCGATGCAATAGGAAAGCCGAACATCAACTTTCGCGTTAATGTCGTCTTCATGATCCTGAGCCTGCTGCTTACTTACCTGGGCATACAGTTATTCGGCCCCATGGGCGCCGCTTATGCCGCCATCGCCTTTTATATTTTGTCGTTGCTGATCATGATCGCCATACTTAAGCAATACATCCGCCTCGAATTAAGAAATATTGTCTTCTTTTGTATAGATAGATATAAAAGATCCGGCGCTTATATAGTAAACTTTTTCAACAGAAACCATGGATCTTGAAAAAACCTTATTGAAGAGGTATTCGAAGGAGCAATGTGATGCCATTGTCGCCTATATCGGCGACGATCCGGGGAAGTTCGGCAGGCTGATGAACCTTTTTCTTTCCGGCGATGCACTGGTCAGGCAAAGAGCCGGCTGGCCGCTGAGCTACTGCATACAACGTTGCCCCGATCTCGCCCGACCCTATTTTGATCAATTGCTTAAAATGCTGAATACGCCCAATATTCATCCGGCCATATCCAGGAACATTACCCGGCTTTTTCAATATACTCCTATTCCTAAACGATTCCAGGGCAGGCTAATGGACGCTTGCTTCGGCTTTATTTCCGATCCCCGGTCGCCCATCGCCGTGCGCGCATTTTCATTAGGCATACTCGAAAAAATGACCCAAGACTATCCTGAAATATTACCGGAAATACAGCTGATCATTGAAGAACACTGGGACGAAGCCAGCGCCGCTTTCAGGAGCAGGGCAAAAAAAATAATGGCAAGGTAAAACCGTCCAAAACCGGGTTAGGACTCAGGTCTATTCATCAATTACCAGGTGCGGTTTTTCAATAACTCCTGCATTTCAGCTTTTGAAAATTTCAATTTACCGGGATTCTGGTCCAGCCATTGCGAAAAGTCCTTTTCGATTGCATCGCTCCAGCGGTCGTCGATCTGCCCAGGCGTGTATTTTCCTTCGCGCAAGCGCAACTGCCCAAACTCGTCGCGCAACAATACTATCTCGCCTGTCTTTACTACTCTTTCAACCAGGTGCGGAGGAATAAAAGCCACGCCGCCCAGGTATCCCAGGACAACATCGCCTGGCAAAACGGTCACCGGCCCGATACGAATGGCCACATTGATCCCTTTCAGCATCATCTCCCGCTGGTGAGAAGGATGATCGCCTCTTACAAAGGAGGTGAAACCAGGCATCGCCGCCAAATCGCGCATATCCCTTACCGTTCCATTAAACACTACCCCGTTTCCTGAGCGGGAAAGTATGGCCGTGCCCAGATTGCTGCCGATAATAGGGCCGTCCTCCAGTTTGCCATAGGAGTCGGCTACATATACATCCCCTTTCACCAGCATATCTATCGGCCAGGATACCATGTCCCCTATTCGTCCCTCCCGGGCTGCCTTTTTTTCCAATTGCTCCCGAACCTCGGGGCGAAGAGGCATATACTGGGCGGTAAGCGCGCGGCCCACCAATACTTCGCCTGCGTGTATATTTACCCAATTTGTTTCATACTGGTTCAGATAGCCCTCTCCCCTGAGCGCTCCCCATGCCTGTTCCAGGGGAATACTTTTCAATCGTTCGAGTAAATCATCCGATACCTTCGGGCGACCATCTGCAAACCGTTCTCCCTTCCATTTCGGAGTCAGTTCAATCATCTCCTGGCGCGTTATGGTAATATTCTGCGCCTTTGCGGAGGAGGTAATCAAACAAAAAGCGACAAACCCAGTTAAAAGAATCTTATACATTTTCATACAACTAAATTTTCCTGTATTATTATTGGTTTATCCATTGGTCCGTATCATATACGATTCCATTCCTGATCACTTTTTTTACTTTCATCGCATCCTGTATCCTTCGAAGGGGATCTCCTTCGACGATGACCAGGTCGGCAAGCTTACCTGTTTCAATACTGCCCAGGTCTTTATCAACCCCGACAGCCCTTGCAGCGTTCAGGGTGGCGGCCTGAAGCGCCTGGAAAGGCGTTAGTCCCGCGTCGACGAGTATCCAAAGCTCGCTATGCAGACTCACGCCCCACAATGCAAAGGGGGCGTCTGTACCAGCGGTTATACTGCCGCCAGCATCTGCAATGGCTTTAATAGTCGTCAACAAAGCCTTGTAATTGGCGTCAGATCGCGGTGTTTTGACCGAATCGTATCGCGCCGCCTGTTGCAGTTGTGCCGCTATCAGCTCCTCGCCTATGAATTTCCTGGACCGGGCGTCTGCGAGCAATTCTTCGTACTGCTTAGCAAGGCGCTGGAAACCTGTGCGCAGGCACAAGGTTGGCGTAATATTGATACCGGAGCGTGCAATCAGTTTTATTACGTCGTCATAGGTCCTGAAGCTCCCATCCAGCATCATCGAATATCCCCGCCTGCTGGTGCCCGCCAGGTGCTCAATGGCGTCAACATTATAACTGACAGCGGGGTATAGTTCATGCGATGAAATGGGAATGCCCAACGCATGAGCCCCTTCTGTCAGCAATTGCTGAATGGAATCGGGCATCCGGACATAGGTCTTTAACAGGTCATAGCCAAGCGCAGCAGCCCGATTCAACTCCTGGCGAACCTGCTCTTTTTCCACCACGCTGCTGGCAAGGCCGTACGCAACGCGATTGCCATCCATCAATACCCCTGTAAAGAAATTCCGGGGACCTGGCCGCACACCGCTGGCCCAAGCTTCCTTTCGCTCCAACGCTTCATACGGATCAGCGCCAGGTTCCCTCACAGATGTGATGCCGTAAGACAGCCAGATCTTGCCCAGCGCCTCGCCGGCCTCAGCGCTCTGATGGGCATGCATTTCAAACAGTCCAGGCATCACTACCTTGTCTGATGCTTCTATAACCGGGATATCTTTTTCGCGGCCAGACCGGGGAGCTATTTTTCGTATTCGGTTACCCGTTATATAGATATCCATATCCTCCTGATATGCGTCGTCTTTCCCCGTGATCAATTTTCCGGCATGCAAAATATATTGTTGCGAAGGCCTTTCCTGCTTCCAAGCGAGGTCCAGGACAATCTCTCTGGAAGTCCCATCCTCCGTCGATAGTTTTTTCAGGCGGTCTGTTTCAAGATATAAAAGGGATTTCGCATCCTTTGTCCAACTGATATTATCCGTCAATGCAGCATTATGCAACACCGGCTTACCAGTGATGGCGCCCGAAGAATCTATGGCAACGGTGTACAGGAAACCCTTATTGACATACGCAAACCGGCTTCCATCAGGAGACCATGCGGGGCCATTCTGATTGCGCACGCTCAACGAACTGGTCGTGTCAGGAGTAACCCACCGGGCGCTGCCATCCTGTACGTCCACTAGCATAAATTCATTATGACCTTCGCGGAAGCGGGTGGAATGTGCTTTCAGCGCCGCCAGCGCGATAGTCTTTTCATCGGGCGACCAACTGGGCTTGCCGGGAACTGCGATCGAATGGGTCAATGGCCTGAGATGCGCGCCATCCGCGTCGGCAACATGCAGGACTCCCCCTCCCCACCGTTTACGATAATCTGTTACATAAAAGGCAATTTGCCGGCCGGACGGAGACCAGGACGGAAAGCTCATTTCTCCTTTTAACTGGTCTGTTAATATGCGGGCGGTAGCGCTTGCCATATCGTAGATCCATACCTGCATCAGGCCATTCCTGTCTGTGACGAAAGCCAGTTTGCCGCCATCCGGCGACCAGTCCGGTTCAAGGTCTACAAACACATCGCTGGTCAATTGTTGCAAACCGCCGTCTATCTCCTGCACATAAAGATTGCCGAGCGCGGCAAAGGCTATCTTCCTGCCGTCGGGGGAAATGACAGGCCCTGCAATACCCAGCGCCTTTTGGCTGGAGTCGTTATCAAAATCATACTGCTTTCTTTTATAAGCCGGGCGGTCCACTACAAAACTGGCGGTAAAAGGAATGGTTTCCGGCTGAGCTTTTCCCAGCGACCTTTTTTTAATGCGTCCGTCCGCCGTATATAGAAAAACTTCTTCGTCTAACGGAACCGGGCGGAAAGGAAATACGTCTTCATTCTCGTCAGAAAGTTGTTCAATCTTTCCTTCATCCATCGATTTCGCATATACTATACTGGTATTTTTGTCATCGAACAGCATCGATTTGCTCAAGTACTCCGAAAAATATATTTTCCGATCGCCCGGGCTCCAGGAGGGGGCTACAAGCCGGGAAGAAGATGAATGGAACAATTGCTCTCTGCCGTTCTCCCAAATGTATATCCCGGCCTCTTTTCGGTCTGATACGAACGCAATCCGGGAGCCGTCGCGCGAATAAGCCGGATTGTTGTCATTCGCGCGATCCCTGGTAAGCTGGGTTAGCGAATGATCTTCCAGGCTTAGCTGCCAGATATCGTAGTTGCCGGCCCGGTCGGAAGAAAAGACGATGGACTTGCCATCCGGCGACCAGGAGGGTTCGCGGTCGTCAAACAAGCCGACGGTTCGGCGGCGGAGATCGGTCCCGTCTTTTCGCACTGTCCAGATATGATAATTCCCGTCCCGGTAGGAATGAAAAACGATATACTCGCCATCAGGCGACCAATCCGGCTCATGCGCATCTGCGAACTGGTCCGTAATCCGCACAGCCTCTCCCCCTTCCGCCGGCAGCGTCCACAGCACGCCCTGCAAGGCCATTACAAGCGTTTTATGATCTGGCGACACGGCTACCGACATGTTTGTGCCTTCTTCGACTGTGATCGAAAATCGGCTGGAAGGCCGACAGGCGGCAAGCGATAAAAATGCAAATCCGTATATAATGTTTTTAATGATTGGCATACGAAATTGTTAAGTGAGACAACGCTATCTTTTCCTGCGCTTGTTTTTCGCTGCATGGACTAGCGCCAGTGAGAATAAATAAAAATCATATAAACGATCAGGCGTTCTGCGCTCTATAGCCCGCTCATAGTTGATCTAGCGCCTTCTGCAAGACCGCATCCGTTTGCACCGGTTTGCCGCCATTCCGTTTACTCTCATCCGCGGCCTCCATAAAAACATGAATGGCCAGTGTTTCTTCCAGGCTGACCGGGCTGACGCCGCTTTGAAAGAACTTTAACATCTCGGCTACCAGGGGGCGATGTCCTACTTCATTGAATGCTCCGGCTGGAATGATCGCTTTTGTGCCGAAAGCCGTTCCGCTATGGGTGGCGAATCCTTTCCGGATACCCCGGTAAGAGCCGATCACGCCGTTATCCCAGATGCCGGTAACGAGATCTGTTCCGGCATTGCCGGTACGTTGCACGGTCCTGCAATCCTTTCCCAATATGGTAAACAGTATTTCAATTCCATGAATGCCGTACCAGAAAAAATCGGGGTGGGTCGGTTCCAGGGGCGCCGCGCTATAACAATCTGCGCCCGTCACTTCGCCGATCTCTCCCTTCCTCGCCGCCTGCGCTCCCATCAGGTATCGCGTAGGCGACGAAGAAAAAACCGGGACTTTCGATTTCTTGGCATATTCAATAATTCTCGCCACCTCTTTTAAAGAAGCGGCAAAAGGCTTATTAATAAACAAAGGCTTGCCCGCCCTCATCACCTGTAACGCCTGCTGGGTCCGGGGATGACCATCAAATGTCATCAGCATGACCATATCCGTCTGTTGCAGTAATTCTTCAATGGAAGAAGCAATAGCGATATTGTTTTCTTTCATTTTCTCTATATAGAACGGAATCTGCTTTACGCTCGAAGCAATGTTCCTGCTGCCGTAAGGATAGGCAGCCACAACTTTAAATCCGTCAAACTCGTCGGTAAGCGCAGGTTGCACCACATCATAACCGGGCCCCGTAATATGGTTGATATGGCTGAGGATCATGGTCGCCTGCGAAGTGTCCAGCCCGATGATACCGATCCTCTTACCGGCGGCAACACTGCCGGTTGAAAGAAACAGGCCGGCGGGCAGCATATACATCCCCAACCCGCAGGCGGATGCTGATGAGAGAAAAGTTCTGCGAGGGATTTTTTCCAAAATATTGCTTGTTTGATAAAAAAACAACTGTCGACAACCCGCGCCGGCGGCGATGAATTCACGAAAGAACGCCCAGCAGTTTTTCGATATCCGAATTATTGTTATAAATAGATGGCGAGATCCGGAGCTTATTGCCGAAGCGCATGGCCACATGGATATTTGCCTGCCTGAGCTTACGCATTGTTGCATCCGGGGTTTTTACCGTAAACACAACGATCGGACTATCATTTCCTTCGGGAGTGATAGAAGGGTAACCAAGCCTGGGCATTTCGGCCGAAAGCTTTTTGGTAAGCGTTCGCACATACTGGCGAATATTGGCTACGCCCAATTCGGAAATATATTTAAGAGCAGCTTGCGCGCAGATCACGCCTTCATAAGAAGGATAGCTTACTTCGTAGATTCCTGCGCCCGTACGGGGTGTGAAATCTATATCGGGCTTGGAAGGATCAGCCTGGTCTGTCCAGGGAGAATAGTTGAAATGTACGCCGCCATTATGATGAGTGGTCTTTACAACAGTGTCCTGCAGATCCCGCCGGACATACAGGAACCCAAAGCCCTTGCTGCCCATCAGCCATTTAAATGTAGAGCAGGCGGCAACGTCAATCCCCATTGCCCTCACGTCAACCGGCACATTGCCTACGCCCTGTATGATGTCCACATACAATATGGCTCCATTGGCATGCGCCAGGTCGCTGATCGCGCGTAGATCAGTTACAAGGAACCCATTTACATTCGAGACAAGGGTAATAGCGATCAGCTTTGTCTTTTTATTGACAACCTTTTCGAAATCCTTTACGTCAAAACGCCAGTCGTTATGACGGATGACATGAACCTTTAACCCGTCGCGCATCTCGCGCATTTTATAGCTATACAGGCTGGCTGAATAGTGAAGGTCGGTCGTTACCACATTCCCTCCTTTAAGATCCATTCCGTTCAGGATATTGTTCTCCGCTTCCACGGTGCTTCTTGCAAAAGCTATTTCATCCTGATCGGCATTTACCAATTGCGCGAATTGCTTCTTACAAGCATCCCGGCTGTCAGTCCATCCCGGCCACCATGGCTCGCCTACATTGTTCTTTGCCCATTCAGTATAACGGTGAAGTGCAGCTGCCGTATAAATATTTATCGGGTGCGTGGATGCATTATCCATATATACTTCATCTCGGACGCGGGGGAAATCATCGCGGACCTTGTCGAAATCCGGAGCAAGCGGATTAAGATGCGTTGGCAACCGGTCGATGTCGGGTTGCTCTTCCGGTTGCTTGAAAGCGCTGAGCGAATTCGCGGCAAGCACCGTCAAACTCGCCTTAGCAACGGTTTTGAAAAAAGAAAGTCTCTGCATAATTTATGGTTTGAGCATTGGAAAAGAAGCTAAAAGACCGTGTTTCAACGCGATCCTCTTCCGCATTCCCTTCTATTACAGGTATGGAAAATGGTTGCATATCGTTAGTTATATCCCGGATTCTGGGTCATATTGGGATTGACGTCAAGTTCGGACTGCGGAATAGGCAATAAGTAATTCCGCGCAGGATAGAAGGTCCGGTTTTCTACAAGTATATAGCCGGTTCCCCAGGTTACTTCGCCTGTGGTCATATTTACAGAGCCCAGACGGCTTCCGTAATAAGGTCCGTTCATAACTTGCGGGCCGAGGTTCCAGCGTTTGATGTCATAATACCGTAGTCCTTCAAGAGCCAGTTCCACTCTTCTTTCCCGACGCACCAGTTCCTTGGTAAGCGTTGTAGCGGGCACATGACCGGCCCGGGCCCGCAGCAGATTTATATAATCCAGCGCCCTATCGAGATCCTGGCCGGTCTCAACCGCTGCTTCTGCATAGGTCAGGTACATTTCTGCCAGCCGGATCACCATAATATTGGCATCGAAGTTCTGTCGCTCGGCATTCTGTATTTCAGCGTCCAGGTATTTCCTTCCCATCTGCGCCGCCTTGGATCCGTCATTGAGATAATAGTCGGGGTTTGAAGCGCCATTGATTTGCGGATTAAGCGCGGAATAGATCCTTCCAAACCAGTTGGAGCCCGGCAGCGCTACCGTCATCTTCAGCCTGGGATCGCGATTGGAAAAAGGGTTATTGGGATTATAGGCGGGATCCTCGTCAATGGTAAGGCCGTTAGATGTTTCATAAGCGTCTACAAGCGTTCTCGACACCCCCGACTCGGCATACCCACCCTTCCAGGAAGGAAGGCGCTGCCAGGGAATAGTTGTTGAGTAGTCATTGAAAATATGCTGCACCTCGGCTATTGATTCCTTGTTGCCGGCATTGTTCTGCCTATAAAATAATTCTTCGTAGTTGGGAAACAGTTCGTACACGCCCATATCGATCACTGCTTTGGAGGACGACATCGCTTCCGGAAATTTTCCGAGGTATAATTCCAATCTTGCTTTTAAAGCGAGGGCGGCCCCCTTGGTGATATGCCCTTTGGACTCCAACACATTCTGCACCGGCAATACCTGGCTGATCTCTTCCAGTTCAGTTAAGATAAAACTATGAAGCGCTGAGGCAGAAGCGCGCGATGGCAGTTCGCCAGGGGGAATCGTAGTTGTGATCAGCGGCATATCGCCGAAGAACATGACCTTAAGAAAATAATCATAGGCGCGCAGGAACCTCACTTCAGCCATCATGAGATTTTTCTCGGCGCCTGTCAGCTCGGTCATTGGTTCGATATTCTCCAGAAAATTATTGTACTTCCTGATCTGAACATAGCTAAAGGCCCGAGCGCCAGTGCCAACCAGCACGTTTTGCGGAGAGACGGAGCCATTGCCTACCTGCTGGTAGCCGGTCACTGTCATATGACTGTAATCGTTATCCGTCATCGCATCCCCCATCACAATGTTCATCCCATTTTCCCAGCCTCGGTAACAACCAGCCAAGGCCATGTTGGCATCCGCCTTTGTCTTCCAAAACGTAGCGCCGCTAAGCTGGTCATTCGGTATAACATCCAGGAAGCTTTTGGTACAAGCGCCTAATCCGGATATTATAGTCAACAGTATGATTAGTAATTTTATGTTTATACGTTTCATTGTAAAAATTTTGAAGTCGACAATCGGGCGCTATAGCCCTTTAGAAATTGATATCCAGGCCCGCTGTAAATGATTTAGCCTGGGGATAGCTCCAGCCGGCGGCCCCGCCCAATATATGGCCATGGAATGCTGTGTTATTGGCTTCCGGATCATATCCTTCAGGAAATTTGGTAATGGTCAGCAGATTTTGACCGCTCACATAGATCCGGGCGCGTGAAATGGAAATTTTTTTAGTCAGGGAAGCCGGTATGGTATAACCCAGCAGGATATTTTTCATCCGTAGGTAGGAAGCATTATGAATAGTAAATCCGCTGGAAACAATGTTTTTCCCTCCCTGGCCGCCTTCCAGCAGTGTTTTGGGAAAATACCCTTCCTGGACCACCACGCCGTTTTCCACAACCATCCGGTCCATATGCATGCGAAGGGTCTTTCCATTTCGCATGAAAGGCATATAACCCCGCACACGGATATACCTTTCCACGTCTGAAACGCCGTGAAAGAAAAAGCCAAAATCAAATCCTTTATAACTCAGGTTCGCGTTCAAACCATACGTGAAGCTGGGTATAGGCTTGCCCAGGATCACCCTGTCCTGCCCGTCGATCTTGCCATCCCCGTTCTGGTCGCGGAACTTCAGGTCGCCGGCCCCAACGCTGGGGTGATGAACAGCGCCCTTGCTAGCTTCTTCATCGCTCATAAAATAACCGATCCATTCATAGCCGATATAGGAATTCCAGGGAATACCTTTTTCCCGTACGATGGCGCCGCCTTCGGCATTCACTTCAAAAATATCGCGACCGTAATATTTTTCAACGTTATTCTTATTGTAGGAAGCGTTCACTCCTACATCAAACTTCAGCGCGCCCCTGGTATTTGAATATTTCAATTCTGTTTCAATCCCTTTATTGCTCATCGCGCCGGCATTTACCGTAGGAGCAGGCAATCCGAAAGTAGCGGAAACGGGAACCACAGTCAGGATATCATCGGTATACCGGTTGTAGACATCGATGCTGCCGGAAATCCTATTATTGAATAACCTGAAGTCGACCCCGATATTTGTTTCTGTTGTTTTCTCCCAGGTGATATCGAGATTATTAGCCGCAATTTGAGCCGCTCCCACCGCTACAGGTCCGCCAAACGTATAGTTTTGTCCCAATGCTATTTTCTGCATGAACATGAAATCGGCGATGCGGTGATTGCCCAGGATACCCCAGGAGGCTCGCAGCTTGAGAAAATCCAACCAACTTACGTCGTTCAGGAATTTTTCGCTGGTTATATTCCAGGCCGCGGAGAAGGAAGGGAACCATCCCCAACGCTGACCGTCTGCAAACTTGGATGATCCGTCCCGGCGCAGGTTGGCTTCGAACAGGTATTTGCCGTTAAAGTCATAATTGATCCGGGTAAAATAAGAACCTAAGGTGGATTTGATCTGGTAGCCGCCATTCCGTAATCCATCCGTACTGCCCGCGTTGATAGAAGTTAGATCGTTTGAAGGAAAGCCGAGTCGATAAGCCATAGTTGTAGAAAACGTTTCAGAACGGCCGGAAGTGCCGACCAGGGCCTTGATCCGGTGGCCCCCAAATTGGCGGGCATACGTAAGCAGCGATTCCATATCCAGGATCAGGTTACGATTGATATCTTCCTGATTGGAAGAAGGCCCCGACACCTGGCCGCCGCCGTATGTGAACTGCGATATATGATTGGTGATCTCCGTAAAAGTATAATCCACGCTGGCCCGGTTTCGCCAGGAAAGTCCCTCCAACAACTGGATCTCGCCAAATAAAGTATTTACCAGTTTGTTTTCGATCGTCTTGCGAAGGTTGCCGTTTGCAATCCACGCTGCGAAATTCCCCAGCGGATATTCTCCCGACCAGGACCCGTCTTCCAGCTTTAATTTCTGGGTGGGGGGAATATGCGTAACCGAATTATAGAATTGCTGCAAATCGCCGCCCCGGGTTAGTTCAGGACCAGTAAGCGGAATGGTATTAACGGCGCGGGACAACGCGGTATTTACGCCGACGTTGATCCGGTCGGAAATCTTATTGTCCAGGTTCAGGCGCATCGTAAGCAGGTCGGCATCCACTTTCCTAATAATCCCTTTTTCCTGGTTGTATCCGAGGGAAAGGTTGTAACGGGTTTTTTCACTGCCTCCTGAAAATCCCAGGCTATGGTTGTGAGAGTAAGCAGGGCCGGAATAAAGCACGTTCATCCAATCAGTACTGGGAAAATTAGGATCATTGCCGGCTTCATATTTCGCGATCACATCGTCTGCAAAAGTAGGCGTAAGACCTACATTCTTCCTGGCTTCATTATGTAGGCGGGCATAATCCGCCGAGCCCAGGAAATCAGGAACGGCGGTCGGCTTTTGTTTGGATACATAAGTGTTATATCGAATCTGCGGGGCGCCCGATTTGCCTCGCTTGGTAGTAATAAGGATAACGCCGTTAGCAGCCCGCGTACCATATATCGACGCCGATGCGGCGTCTTTCAATATGCTGATGGATTCGATATCCAGCGGGTTTACGTTATCCATCGCCGATTCCATACCGTCGATGATCACCAGCGGTTGAGAATCGCCCATACTGCCCTGCCCACGTATCAGGATATTCATGCCTTCGGCGCCGGGTTGAGCGGAATTCTGATGTATGAATACGCCGGACACCTGTCCTTCCATCATGGAAGCTACGTTGTTAAGCGGCCGCGAAGAAGTTACGTCTCCCATATTAACTGTCGAAACCGAACCGGAGAGGTTCGCCTTCGAGGAAGTGCCATATCCCACCACTACTACTTCGTTCAATGCTGTATTGGCTATTTCGAGTTTTATGTTCAGCCTGGTCAGCGAGCCAACCCGCACTTCCTGCGCCACATAGCCCACAATGGAGATTTCCAGTATGGCATCCTGATTAGGAACGCTGATCCGAAAACGACCGTCCATATCCGTTATGACGCCTGTAGCTGTTCCTTTTATTTTAATATTGACGCCTTCCAACGGTTCGGACTTGTCGTTGGTAACCTGCCCGACGACCTCAATATCGAGTTTACCGGGCACAGCCTCAGGCGTTTCAGGCACATGGTAGGCCGATTTACCCGACGCGGCCAGCGGATAAATGACGATCGTATTTCGCATTACTGAATAAGCCAGTTCCTGGCCTTTCAAACAGATGTTTAGCGCGTCTTCGAGCGACGCATTCTTCAACCTGACACGAACAGGTTTTTTAGTCTGTATAAGCGCCTTGTCGTAAAAAAACAAGTAGCCTGTTTGTTGTTCGATGTCCCGGAATAGTTCAGGGAGGAACGCAGTCTTTTCCGAAATGGTAATTTCCTGCGCAATGCTATTTGCACTTATCTGGAAAGGAAGGACAAACAGCAATGGAACAATTAATCTCATAATCAACCATGTTTTGACCTTTAAAGAACAGGCGCCGCTTTTAGGTGGATACATCCGTTTGGAAGCCATAGTTTGCAGTTTTGGTTAGATAAATTGTTGACAGACAGATTTAAAGCAGTCAGCGCTGTGAACACTGGACAACCTTGATCAATAAGCGATCCTTATTAAAAATTTCCTGAGTAAGACCTGCTTAGCGACGGTCGCTATCAGGCCCTGCTCTACTAAACTAAGAGTGAACTACCTCCCGGTTTGGGTTGGCGGAAATGAAATAAATTTTATTTTACGTCTTATTTCAGCGTTACGTCCCACACTTTAGCCATTCGCGAGGACCCTGCCGAGCCTTTCACCCATAATGTCACAACATAGTGCCCCGGGGCCGAATAAAAATGTACCGGGTTTTGCTTGCGAGAGCGATTCCCATCCCCAAAGTCCCACTCCCAGGAATCAATAGCCCCCTTTGATTCATCAATAAATGAAACCATCCGGCGCTTCATATCCGTCACCTCAAATGACCATTGCGCATCAATAGATCTTGTGAATTGCTTTTCCAAAGGCATCAGGCGGAAGGGCAACAGGAAAGAGGCATTACCAAACATTGTCCGTTCCTTGCTTAAATTCCAGAACCCGTTATATGTCTTGTCATTGATCCCATCGTAATCAAGAACAGCCCAACTAAGCCCGATAGTATTATTCTCTGTCAAGACAGATTCAACAGCGCGCGCTGCTCCTTCGGAACCGGCATAGTCAAACGGAGTTATCCAGAACTCGAGGGTTAAATAACCGGGATCCCCGGGATTGAAATCATATTTATATGCGGCATTTGCATAAGGGAGGTTCTTGATCCATCTCTGATTTCCCCAAACCATCGCCCAGTCCTTTCCTCTTGCCGGCGTGAAAATATGATAGTTCTGCGCATGTACCCCATGGTAAGAAAAGTATGTGTCCATTGGGTCCAGCTCTTTATTCGGGTGAAAGGCGCTGATAAAAGGGCCGCCGGACTGGTCTCCGTCAACGATTACTTCAAATATATCGTTATGCAAGGTGGCAGACGAAAAATCCCAGTAATCATCATACGCTTCATAAAGAAAATACAACCTGTTCATCCCCTTTACCCAACCCAGTTTTACGCGCACATCCAGGTTCCTGGGGTCAGCTGCCTTATGCCTGACGCTATCATCCCTATCATCCCTATCATCCCATAATTGATCCATTCCGACGACATATGACGAATCCACCATGCGCCAGTCGTCATTTTTTCCATCGATGGTCGGTATCATATCGGGCGGGAACTGGAATATCTTGAACGATCGATTGTCCTGCGCATTCGACAGACTTGTACAAAACAGAAGAAATAAAACGGCAAAAAGATGAAGGATCAATCGCATCGGGATTTGCTATTGGAGATTCCTAATTTTTGTCCCACCAAAGAGGAGTGCTCTCCTTATCGCCGCCTGCTCCCAACAAGGGTATGGCATTTGCCACCGCTACCGGATTCTCGGTATACTCCTGCGTCAAAAACAATAGCCGGCGAATCATTTTGTTTCTGGGAACATCGGCGTTATCAGAGTTGATAAGCGGATACATTTTAGGATAACCCGACCTTCTCATCTCCGCCCATGCCTCATGCGGCTCAGGGAACAAGGCTATCCATTTTTGGGTTCCGATCTGCTCCAGTTGCTCTTCGATGTCATTGGAAAACCGAACCGGAATATCCGTCAGCGCCGGCGTATCAAAATAGTCATTCAATGCCACTGGCAAAGTTGTTCCGTTAATATAATTATTGATAACAACCTGGTCGGTAATTTCCCAAGTGCGCATGGACATCTCGATCCCTTCTTCATACAGATCTTTAGCCGTACCGCCCATATTCCAGCCGTACACAGCGCCTTCTGCCCTGAGAAAATAGGCTTCTGCCGTATACAGAATGGTTTGAGGGGTAGTATTCATATTATCGGGCTGGAGTTTAAAACTTACATTAGACGTATTGTTATAATGATTATCGGGCAAATTTTGCTGGGCCGGCGTCATACCGCAACGAACGCTCCGATACCGTCCGTCGCTGAGCGCAGGTGAAAAATACTTGCTCATCCTGGGATCATTCCATCCTACGAACAGGCTTTCAAAATTAGAGCTCATCCGCTGTTCGTTCCAGCCGGTCTGGTAATTCATGCCGTTGGGCAAATTAGGCGAGACTTCCCGGAAAGCATTATCTTCCGGCTCAACCATCACGCCTCCCGCTACCGATTTCTCAGCCTCCTCTTTTGCTTTAACAGGTTCTACTTTGGATATACGCAAAGCCAAACGCAACCGGAGCGTATTGGCAAACCTGATCCATTTTTCATTGTCGCCCTTGTAGATCAGGTCCTTATCGCCAAACGAAAGCTTGTTTATATTGTTTCTCAACAAGACGACGGCTTCTTCCAATTCACTAAAGAATCCGTAATAAATATCCTTTTGAGAATCGAACTCGACCACCCTGCCCGATTCCCCGATTTGAGAGTAGGGAACCGGCCCCCAGGTATCCGTTAACCGGTGCATAACAAATACCTTCCAGATGCGGGCCACCGCATTCAGCGTAGGTTCATTCTCCTGCGTTGATTTTATTATATTCTCCAAGGGGGCTATTGCGTTCAGGTACCATGCTCGGTATAACGTGGAGCCCATGCTGTTAGGCACCAGGTACCGTTGAAAAGAATGGTTGTTTTGCGTAGAAGCAAATTGCTGTGCAAACAAGCCCGCCGTTAACGAGGATGCCCAATAATTTGTACCTACCAGGCTGCCGACCAATGTTCCGGGAAACATACTGCGGACATCAAGCGGATCCAACACGGACAAGCGCGTTGGATCGGTATTGATCTCTTCGAAATTCTTTGTGCATCCGCTCAGAAAAACGATGCTTCCTACCAGGTACGCGAAGAACAGCGTCTTGAATGAAGCGTAATTTCCGGAATATTTATGTTTCATGATCTTTATGTTTTTCTTTATTAACGATAGATTTAGGCGAACCAATCGCTCAGGCGCCCGCTAAAGCCGTCAGAAAGCGAGTTTTAGGTTGACGCCAATATTTCGGGTAGTAGGCAGCGCATAATTCTGAAAACTTTCGGGATCGATGGGAGCCTTATTGTAAAAGAAGAGAAGGTTTCTGCCGACCAGGGATATTTTTGCCGCATTTAAAAATTTAGCTGTTTTGGATAACAGGCGGGGCGATATCGCGTAGCCGAGCAAAAGCTCGCGAAGACGCATGTTCGTGGCTGAATAGACATAGCCCACGCCATTGAGGTTAGACCAATAGCTTTCCGGCGTAATGCTTTTTGTGTTTGCCTTACCGTCGGCAGTATAGGCATCCAGGATCAAGCCTGTTTCCCTTCCTTCGAGGGTCCGTTTGGAATGACCGCCGACATCTAGAATCGACTGGATCAATGCATTTACCACTCCCCCCTTGCTATAGTCGATCAGGAAACTGAACGAAAAGTTCTTATAAGAAAAAGAATTGGACAGCCCAACCATATAATCCGGGTTGCTATTCCCCACATAATTTTCGCCGGTTGAAAAAAGAGGTCTTCCGTCCGCATCGACCATCTTTCTCCCCAGGCTATCCAATCGCCATCCACGCAACCACATATCGCCAATGCTTCCGCCGATCAAACGATTGGTAGAACCTTCATTCAGCCGGACAACCTTATTATTGTTATCTGCAAAATTCAAAGAGACGTCCCAGGAGAAGTTCTTTGATACAACCGGCCTTCCGCTGATCATTAATTCCACGCCGTTATTCCGGATAAGCCCTGCGTTAATGTATTCCTGTCCGTACAAAGAAGCTACGGAAGGCGTAGCTAATGCTATCAACTGGTTTTTGGTGTTCGATAAATAGTAGGTTGCATCGACGCCAAACCTGTCATTGAAGAATCTCCAGTCTAATCCAAGCTCGTAAGAAGTGGTCAGCTCCGGCTTATAATCATCTGTGGCGCGTATCGGAGAAGGACTGATAACTCCGCCCGCTGATACCGTAAAATAGTTCCTGTCCAGGTATTGCAGTCCCCCGTAACCCGAATTGGCCAACGCCAGCCTAACCTTTCCGTAAGAAATCCAGGAAGGAAGTTTCACCATATCTGAAACAATTCCAGACAATCCGAAAGACGGATAAAAATAGGATTGATTCCCTGCTGTAAGCGCCGACGACCAGTCGTTCCTGACCGTTACATCAAAGAACAGGTAGTTGTCGAACGATAAAGTGGCAATACCATATACAGATTGGATCTGCGGCGAACGGCCCAGCGAATTTTCGCCATTTGTGTTGACGGCGTTCTGCATGAAAAAGAAATCTTTTTTTATCAGTCCGCGGGCATTGAATTCCTGGCTTTCATATTTACTTTCCTGGATAGAAGACCCAATGTTTCCGTTCAGCTCAAATTTGTCTGAGAAGGAATGCCGGAAAGACAATAAGGCATCCACATTCATGCCTGTGCTTTTTAAATACCTTAGACCGTACAGGGCGCCCACGCCGGTCCAGTGGTAAGAATCTTCGTATATTCTATCGTCGACCTTGTTTATTGTTCTGTCGATGCTGCCCCTGATTTGCAGGTCGAGCCAGTTGGTAAACTTATACTTAGCAGATAAAAGTCCAATGATGCGGTCTTTCTGCTCGAAAAAAAGGTGTCTGTTCAATGCCCAGTAGGGATTGGAATTGAATACAGAACTCGGACGCCAGAAGCTTTGCTTCCTATTTCCCAGATCATCAAAATACTCGTACTCCTTCATCTCGCTGAGCGGAATGGTAACCGGCGCCTTAAGGATACGGCTATATGCGTCTATATGCGAGTCTGTCGAATGCTTATTGTCCATATCCTCCCTTATATAGGTGAGCTTGGTAGCGAAAGAGAGACTTGAAGATATTTTGTTATCGATCTTCAAATCGAAATTGTGCCGGTTCAGGTCCTGGTTAGGCAGTATTCCCTGCGCGCTGGTATTGCCATATGAAAAATAGGTTTGCATCAACTCGCTCCCCCCGGTTATACTCAGTGTATTGTTGACGGTAAGGGCCTTTCTGAAAAAGTCCTTAAGCCGGTCTTTCTGTCCGACTAAAGGAATCGTATGTCCATTCCAAAGCGTTTCCATTTGCCCGGTTGCTTTCGGTCCCCAGCTATTCTCAGCATTGGCATTATATACTCCGCCAGCTCCCTGTCCATATTCGTATTGAAGCTCTGGCAATATATTCGGCGAATCAAAAGATAAATTCCCGGTGTAATTGACAGACACCTTTCCCGCCTTCCCTCTTTTTGTGGTAATGATAACAGCGCCATTCTGCCCCTGGCTTCCATAGAGCGCAGCTGCAGAAGCTCCTTTCAAAACAGTAATCGATTCTACATCGTCGCTGTTGAGCATTCCGATGCCATCGCCTCCATCTCTCCCTCCATAAATACCCGTACTTCCTGCCGTCGCATTGATCCGGGTACTGTTATCCAAAGGAACGCCATCGATAATATAAAGCGGTTGGTTATTTCCTGCGAGGGAACGCTGTCCTCTTATGATCACGTTTGCAGAACTGCCGGGTCCGTTGGGGCTCATGGTAATGCGCATGCCAGCCACCTTGCCCTGTAAAGACGCGATCATGTTGGTCGATTTGGCTTCGTTGACCTTATCCGCGTTAATGGATTGAACGGCATAAGTCAGCGCTTTCGATCTTCTTTTGATGCCAAATGCGGTCACCACTACTTCTCCCAGTTTTTGCTGATCTGTTTCCAGCATAACGCTCAACTCAGTTTTGTTCTCTATTGCAATTTCCTTTGTCACAAAACCAACATTGGTGAATATCAATACAGCATTTCCGTCGGGAACGGTAAGCGCATAATTGCCGGCCGCGTCCGTTGTAGCGCCAATAGAAGTTCCTTTGATCAATACGCTTACGCCGATCAAGGCCTCGCCGCTATTGGAAGTCACTCTTCCCCGGACCATTATAGGAGGGGCGGCTATCGCGGTTACTGACCTCAAGGGATCTGATTCTACGGAAAAGGTTTTTGCAGGCTCTGACGCGTAAATAACGACCGTATTACGTATGATTGAATAAGTAAGGCGTTGGTCTTTCAGGATTGCCGCAAGCGCTTCATTCAACGATCCAAATCTTCTTACTTTAAGCTGCACCGGTTCTTTTGCCTCTATAAGCGCCTTATCGTAAAAAAACAAGAGCCCGGTCTGCCGTTCGATCTCCTTAAAGATCTGGGATAACGACGCCCGCTTTTGAGATATACTAATTTCCTGGAAAGACCCATTGGCTTTCGCCTCAAAAGAAAAGGCAAATAAACACAAGACAATCATTCGTGTGATCAGCCGGGCCCTGGCTTTTAGGGGTCTGATGACAGTCGTAGCCCGGCTTCGCAAAATCGGGATCATAATTTTAGGTTTTGGTTATAAAATCACTGACAGACGATTTTCAAATGAACAAGCGATGCTGTGAACATTACCTATTCATGAGCATACGGTTAAATGGCTTTCAAGACAGGAACGAATATTTCTACATCTCCACATAGCGCCAGTAAGTAAGGTACAGTAACGAATGGCTGCGATAATATAGAGTATGCGTCCTTTTGATTTGGGTTAGCTGCTTAGGGAATTAATTTTGCTTCAGGCTAAAAGTTATGTAGTAATCGCCCGACGCTTTTTTTGCGCGACCTCCTCCACAGGCAATCGTAATAAATTGCCGGCCGCCAATACTATAAATAGCAGGCGTGGCATAGGCGGCGGCCGGGAGTTTAGTCTCGAATAAAAGTTCGCCTGTTGTTTTATGATACGCCCTGAACATTTCATCCGGCGTAGCGGCTATGAACAATAGTCCCCCGGAAGTAACCACAGAGCCTCCAAAATTCATAGAACCTGTTTCTGTTTGCAGGCGCTTTCCCAATTCCGTTTCGCCCAAGGGCTTTTGCCATAAATAATTTCCCGTCTTTAGATCCAGCGCGCTGAGCGTACCCCAGGGAGGCGCAATCGCAGGGTAACCTTCCTTTGACAAAAATTGCTGGTATCCCTGAGGAACATAGCGGCTATAATAAATACTGTCTTCCTTCAAAGCAGGAGGAACAAAACGCTCTTCCTGTTTTTGTTTAATAGAAAGCAAGAAGGCGCTCAAGGCATTCAATTCACTTTCGGATAAGCGGTTAAATGAAGGCATCATTCTTCTTCCCGTTTTTACAAGCTGTTTAAAATTCTCTTCATCCATCCTGAGTCCCATCGATTCGAGAGCAGGCGCAAGCCCGCCTCCTTTCAAATCAGCGCCATGGCAGGATTGACAATGCCTGGCATAGAGCATTTTTCCTGCCGCCAGATTAGTCATCTGACGCGGGATCTCTTTTTCAAACTTATTTTCCTTCATGGCGATGATCCAAGGCATCTCATTTGCATTGATATAAAGAATGCCAGATTCCGCATCTACCGAAGGGCCGCCCCATTCCGCTCCGCCATTTAGCGCCATCACGATCGTGCCCTGAAAGGAAGGCGGCGTATAAACAGATCCCCGTTTATACCTGTCAAACCGTTGTAGCAAATCCTTGTATGATGAATCCGGAAGAAGGGTATTGATATCTTCTTTCCGCATTTCCTGACGGATAAAAGGAGCAATGACTGCAGGGAAAGGCTGCGTAGGCGATAAATACTCTCCTTCCAGCTCCGACTGAACAGGAACCGGCCTTTCCTCAATCGGGTAAACCGGCGCGCCGGTTTCACGATCGAATACAAATACAAAACCCTGCTTGGTAACTTGTACTGCTACATCCTGCCGTTTACCATCTCTTGTAATCGTGACAAGCGCAGGAGGCATAGGCAGGTCCCAGTCCCACAAGTCATGGTGGACCGTTTGAAAATGCCATTTCTTTTTTCCCGTAGCGGCGTCGATCGCCAGTACTGAATTGGCATAAAGGTTATCTCCCGGCCGATGCCCGCCATAGAAGTCAGGGTTTGCCGTTCCTGTTGCCGCAAACACAATTCCTCTTTTTTCATCCAGGGTAAAACCGCCCCATGTATTGGCCCCTCCTCTATACTTATGAGGATTGGGAGATAACCATGTTTCATACCCTTCCTCCCCCGGATGAGGAATACTATGAAATATCCACCTGATCTTTCCGGTATGAACATCATATGCTCGGATATGCCCGGGCGCGGCCTCTTCTTCCTCGTTCAAACTGCTCCCCATGATCAACAGGTCTTTGTAAATGATCCCCGGGGACGTAGATGTCACCCGTAGGTGTCGGATATCCCGTTCCACATCCAAACCTTCATACAAAGAAACCTGGCCGCCCGCGCCAAATCCTTTTTCCAGCGTTCCTGTACGGGCATTTATACAATATAAGAACGACCCGACAGTATAAAACAATTTATGGCCATTCTTGTTATCCCTATATAAAGCCAATCCCCTGCAGGCATTCATACCATGATAGCCGCCTGTTGGTTGAGCGGCTGTATCCCTCTTATCCGACGGATGAAAGGTCCATTTTTCCTTTCCGTTCCCTGCATCAACGGCAAATAATCTTAACTGAGGAGAAACGCCATACAGCGTTTGATCAACTACCAGGGGGTTCGTTTGCATCTGGCTGCCTGCAGCTGCATCTCCTGTCCGATAAACCCATGCCACTTCCAGATCCTTTACATTAGCCGTATCGATTTGCGATAATGTTGAATAATGCATACGGCCGTTATCTCCGCCATATGCCGGCCATTCCCGATCTGTTTCATTTTGCCTGCAGGCAATCAACAACAGCAATAAGCAGGAAATAAAAACAATGATCCGTCTCTCGCGAAGAATCCATAAAATCGGGTATCGCGCCCCGTTCACCAGGTAGTACATACGATATATGGCTAGGTTTTAAAGACGATAAAATTGTATTGCATTCTTATAAAACAATTTTTCCTGATCTTCTCTCGGTTGCTTTGCGACTGTTTCTTTAAGGATATTGACCCAGCCTTTCACGTCCATACCACGCAGGCACCAGGGCCAGTCGCTCGCAAACATCGCCCGGTCTGGTCCAAAGATCTCTAGGCAATGCCGTATAGCCGGGCCGAGATTGTCTGCATTCAGCAGATAACCCGAAGACCTGGTAACCACTCCAGATATCTTACACGCCACATTTTCCTGCGCGGCAAGGCGCTTCATATCGGTTAACCATTGTTGTGGGTTATGATCAGGGCGGCCCGGCGTCTTCTTTCGGGCCATAAAAGCTTTGGGATCGACATTGGCGCAGTGGTTAACAAGAAACAAGGTCTCGGGGCAATTTTGGACAAACCTGGCCATTGCTCCCAACCAACGCGGCGAGATGGAAAAATCAAGGCTCATACCCATTTCGCCCAATGCCCGCGCATGCCGGATAATCTTTTCATCGGACAGGTCCTGCTCGCTCCGAAACCCGGCGCGAATGCCCTTTATGCAGGGATATTTTTTAAACCGGGACATATATGAAACAAAATCATCGCTGTATATATCATAGCTGATAACGGCGGCTACAGTAGGATTGGAATCGTCTTCACACAATTCCACGGCATACATCGCTTCGTCGTATTTCCGGGCGGGCGGTACGGCTACTTCAATATAGACGGCTTTTTCAATATTGACGGCCCTGGCAATCTCCTGATATTGGCGCATGCCAAAGTCTCCGTCCACGGGAATCAATCCCCAATTATCGTGGAACCTATCCGTATCATACAGGTGCTGGTGGGTATCGATCAACTTAAGCGCGGGAATATCTTTTTTTCCGCCTGAAGCAAAAGGCACAGACGGGGCCAGGGAAAGCAATGAAGCAGCAGCAATAAATTCTTTTCTGTTCATTATGGAAACAGCATTATGCGAGTGATGATTTTTTAACCAACGGTAATCAATTCAAAAGGAAAGCGCCAGCAGCGACGAAGTCAAACAGGCGACTTTAGCATCGCTGCAAATAACCGTTATTGCTATGTAGAGAACAAGGCTTGCAATGGCATAACAGTCGCTCCGCCCAGACTGTAGATCAACGGGTAACACAGAAGATCAGTTTTTGGAAAACCGGCATTGAAGCCTTACTTTTATTAAAGTTTTGGTTAAATAATCTTGTTGACAGACAAATTTTAGCCATTTCGACCAGTAATGCTGTGAACATTACTGGTCTTTTTATTTTAATGCGCTTATCGAATCAATCTTTAACAATTATCTTCCTCCCTTTGACCTCAAATTTCAGGTTCTGCAATTCCAGTATCTTTAAAATCTCCGACAACTGGGCGCTCCGGGAAATTTTTCCTTCGAAATTCCGGTTGGGTATCTTTCCTTCGAACTCTATTTGCATATCGTACCACCGACCTATCTGGTGCATGATCGTATAAAAATCAGAGCCTGTAAAATTGAACAGACCGTTTTTCCAGGCGATCACCAGGTCCATATCCATTGTTTGGATGTCCAGCTTCCCTTCGCCGCTTTTTAATATCCCCTGTTGGCCAGGCGCGAGCAGTTCCGACATACTTCCTTCGGTTATGCGAATGCTTCCCTCCAGGAGGCTGGTCCTGATCCTGCCATCATCTTTATAAGCATTTATATTAAAGTGCGTACCGAGTACTTTAACAACCATATTGCCTACTTTCACATGAAACGGTTTCTTATTATTCGAGGCCACCTCAAAATAACCCTCCCCTTCTATGACCACTTCCCGGGTATCTCCTGTAAATACATTTGGAAAATGAAGGGAAGAAGTTGCATTCAACCAAACCTTGCTGCCATCGGGCAGCAGTACCTGGTATTGCCCGCCAGCCGGCGTGCTCAGGGTATTAAAGATGACACGATCCTGCTCAGCATGGTCATTGTTCCGGCTTGCGGAAAATATAAGCATGTCGTTTCGTTTCACTACCTGTATTCCCCCCTGCGCGATATGACCATCCTTCATACTGTCCAACAGAATTGAACGGCCATCGGACATGGAAAGGATAGCGTGAGATCCGCCTGGCATGATTCCAGGCTGATCAGTAAGGGCGGCAACAGAAGGAGATTCCCCGCTACCCGTATAATTTCTCCATAGATAGAACCCCGCAGCAAAAAGAATAACAGCGGCTGCGGCCTTCCACGCCAACGAATATCGGCTTTTAACGCGCGAAAGGACGGGCGTAGGCAATTGCTCTTTCCGGAGGATCCGCTGCAGCATAATACCGGCTTTTTCGTTGTCCAGCTCCTCTCCGCCGCCAGTACGGGCAATAAATCGGTCGATCAGGTCCATTACCGCCTTTTCATTCTCCATCCGCTCTACGAACGCCAGCAATTCCCGCTTTTCCCGGCTCGTGCATTCATTGCGGACATATTTCTCAAATAATCTTTGTAACTGATCGGCCTCCATGCGCTGGTTATTAATATATAAAAAGTTGAGTCGGTTTATCTATAAAGAGCGCCTTTAAAACAATTTCGGGTTGGTTCGGGTATGATTTTATTTTAGACGGCAAACCGGGAAGCGATAAAGAAAAGCAAGCCGATCATTGTTTCCAAATGCTGAACGCAGAAAATGCGTATAGTTTTAACTGCCTGGGATAGGTGAAATTTTACGGTTTCAGGGCTTAGCTGCAATATATCGGCTACTTCCTCGCGTTTAAGGCCCTGTTCCTTAATAAGCCTGAACACAAGCTTCTGTTGTTTGGGCAACTTATTGATGGCGTTGTTCAGGAGTTCTTTATATTGTTTTTCCACAAGGTAATCCTCGGTCACATGATGTCTCAGCAACAATTCATCTTCGTGGATCGACGTGATCCGATAATCACGAGCAATTTTTTTCAAAGCGCGGTAACAGTCATTACGAGCAATGGTCAACAAGTAGCCGTTGAAGTTCTGGATGGCGGACAAGTCATTTCTTTTCAACCATATCTTTAGAAAAACATCTTCTACAATTTCTTCCGCGATACTGGCAGATTGAGTTAGCTTGTAGGCTACCGTATAGACGCGGTTCCGGTACTGATCGAACAATTTTGCAAAAGCCTGTTGATCTCCGGTTGCAATCAAGTCAAGCAATGACGCGACAGAATATGTATCATCATTCCTCATTCAGCAGTTAGTTAATAACAAGAATAACATTTTGTGTTATTAGATGCCACACGTACGTTTATACATCCTCCTAAGATTTCCTGCATTTGCTTTTAGGCCGCATAGAAACCCAAAGACCGGGCATATAACATCACAACGCGTTACAATATAACAAAACTTTATACGCAAATAAAGCTTTATCAAAAAACAAACGCAAGTTAACACAGGTAAATACAGCAATATTCCCAGTTTCCGGTCCGGCGGGATGCGCCGCACGCTGCCCCGCCAGGCATAACAAAGCTGCTCCGCAGGAGGGGCAGCTTTGTTGGCTCCAAAAACAGCCAACCTGTGATATTAAAAATTAAATCACTGAACCGATCTTTCTGTTTTATCATTTAATCCGAGCATGGAAATAAAGGCGGCAATGAATAAAGCGCCAGCCATAAACAAATAAGAAGACGTAAAGCTACCGGTTACCCCATGCAGGTATCCAACCACAAACGCCCCTACAAAAGATCCTAAAGCCCCAAAACTATTGACCAGCGCAATGGCGCCGCCAGCAACATTACGGGGGATCAATTCCGTAAGCGAAGCGAAAAACGGGCCATAAGGCGCGTATATCGAACCTCCCGCTATAACCAGTAATGCGAAAGAAAGAAAGAAATTATCCTCGCTCACCAAACAGGAAGCGCAGAAGGCAATCCCGCTGATAGCCAGAAATGGCCAGATAAACCGCCTCCGGTTCAAGGTCTTGTCGGAAAAATACGAGGCAACGATCATACTCACCGAGGCCAACAGGTAGGGAACAGCGCTTAACCATCCCGTCTGTACAATATCCAGGTCCGACGCCGCCCGAATAATAGAAGGCAACCACATGACAAATCCGAATACTCCCAGGTTCCAGAGCATGTATTGCATGCAAAGCAGCAGAACCGTTTTTGATTTAAATGCCGCTGTATAGTTTTTTACCGGCTTGATGATTTCCTGCTCTTTTCTCAGTTCTTCCTCCAGCCTGCTTTTTTCCTCAGCGCTCAACCATTTGGCTGCTGAAGGTTCATTGTCAACCCATTTCCACCAACAGATTGCCCAAATGATAGCCGGAACGCCTTCTACAATGAACATGCCCCGCCAGCCGAATGAATGAACGAGATAACCGGATAAAACAGACATCCATAATATGGTAACCGGGTTGCCAAGCGCCAGGAAGGTATTGGCCATGGACCGCTCTTTCCGAGTAAACCATTTGCTTAACAAGATCAAAAGCGCCGGCATTACAGCGCTCTCCACCACGCCGAGCAGGAAACGGATAATCATTAAGTGATAAGTATTGTGCAATAAACCGGTTGCCGCCGATAAGCCGCCCCACCCGATGAGCGACCAAAAAATTAATTTTTTCGCGCTTCGCGTTGCGGCGTAAATACCACCCGGAACCTGGAAGCTGAAATATCCCAGGAAAAAAAGCGACGACAACAAAGAAGACATGGCGCTTGTGATGCCCAGATCTTCCGCCATACCGCCCGCAACGGCAAAACTGAAGTTGGCCCTGTCCAGGAATGCCAGGCTAAAAGTGATGAAGAATATGGGCACTAACCGGAACCAGCGCTTTTTCGCAGTTGTAACGAACATGCCAGATGAATTAATGAACAATATCCCGGCGAAAGGCGCCTGTACGGTAAAAAACAGCTACACGAATGCGCATCGGGATATCAATCGCGTTATAACGGGGTGAATTGAAAATAAGATTTAGTAGACCTCAACGATCATTTCTATCTCGACCGGGATATCCGAAGGCAGCGATCCCACGCCAACGGCAGACCGCGCATGCTTGCCTTTTTCGCCAAATACCTCTACCATAAAATCGGAAAAACCATTCATAACCTGCGGTTGTTGCGTGAATGAAGGTATTGCATTGACCATGCCCAATACTTTCACAATACGCTTCACTTTTTTGAGGTCTCCGATCTCCGCCTTCAATGCTTCGAGCAATACAATTCCTGTCAGCTTCGCTGCCGCCTGCGCCTGTTCGATGCTGATCGCCGACCCTACCTTGCCTTGTACAAAAGAGCCGTCCGACTGCCGCGGCCCCGCTCCTGACAAAAAAATAAGCTTGCCGCTGGTTACGGCGCCTACATAGTTCGCAACAGGTTTCGCCGGGGTTTTCAAAACGATCCCCATCTCTTTTAATTTAGCTTCAGGGTCAGGTTTGGACTGGGCCTGCGCAAGTCCGTATACGCACAGGAAAAGCACAATGCACGACAATTTCTTTTTAACTCCTTTCATAACTGGTTTTTTAGCGTCTTTGTTATCGGTGATAATGCATCTACACCTACAAGAGTATTAGACGGATCATTCCGGGTTGGTAGCGGTCATTTTTTTTTCTGTGCAGGCGGAATGAATAGCCTGCGACGGCAGCTATGCTATGCTGCATTCCCGCGCAGGCGGCGGCGGGCAGCCAGAAAGCCTGTCCATGAATAGCCGGCAATATGTCGCTGACTTCCGGGCAAAGGCAAATCAGAACTTTAAGGGTGAATTGCCCGGATAAAATTTTCAAATCGAACAAGTCGGTGACCTACGCTGTTGGTTGGATTTGACATGAAAGTAAAACCAGGCATCGTCGCCAAATCAGAACTCTATTCGATCAGCGTCTTTTTGATCTCATGGTAGTACTTGCGGTGGGCGCGCGGCGTATTCTTGACGATGTTCTTAAAATGCCGGTTGAAATTGGTAAAGTTCTGGAATCCGCATTCGTAACAAATATCAGAAATACTCTTGCTGGTCTCAGCCAACATCTTACAGGCCTTCCCTATCCTGACTTCAATAAGAAAACGCGAAAAAGTCTTATTGGTCCTCGATTTAAAATACCGGCAGAACGAATGGGGACTTAAATAGGCTATCCTGGCTATTTCGTTGAGCGAAATATTCTTCGAATAATTATTCAGGATATATTGGTAGATGTCGTTAATACGCTCGGTCTCTTCCGGTTTATAATGGATCAGCAGATCCTTTGTGCATACCGGTTTAACTTGTTTGGACTCGGCGATCAGCCGCAGGATACGAAGCAACAGGATGATCCTTTCCGTATTGGCCGCATGCAGCAGTTCTTCCATTAAGACGGCTACTGCCTGTTGGGTTTGACGCTTGATGCGGATGGCCTGTTGCGCCCGGTTCAGCAGTTTCGCCAGCAGCTTGTTTTCGGGGAGCTGGAAAAAATTTTTTCCGAAACAGTCGGGCTTGAAATGGATAACAATGGCTTCCACCTCTATGCCCGATTTTTTTTTAAGGAACTTTTCATCGCTTCTCCATAAATGCGGTAGATTGGCGCCAATGAGGAGCATATCGCCGGGCTTGAATACATGAATATTATCGCCGATGAATTGCTGTCCGGACCCTTTGATAATATATACCAGTTCTACCTCGGGATGGTAGTGCCATTTATTATAAAAATGAGGAACTTTATCATGGCGAACGTTAAAAGAATGTTCGGAGTTTAAGTTGATCTTCAGCAAATGCGGCTTCATCTGATAACAATTACATCATAATAATAGGCAAATAGCGCGGATTCCGGAAATTCATATGTTAAGATAGTGCAAGTATTCGTTAATGTAGTTACATATAACCAGCCATACGGAAAATAACTTTGACAAAACGGCTTGTGATTAGCCGAAAACATGAATTAATAAACGCCGAAAATGAGCATTTCTTACAACCCAAATTACCCATCTGTCGATTACCTCCGCCGCAAAGCGAAACGACGTATCCCGGGATTTGCCTTTGATTACCTCGAGGGCGGTTGCAATGAAGAAGTAAATCTTCAAAAGAACGCGAGCGACATACAACGCGTTGAACTGATACCGAAATACTGCTGCGAGTATGAAAGCGCCAACCTGCAGACCGAACTTTTCGGTCATACTTATAGTTTGCCTTTTGGAATAGCTCCCGTGGGGTTGCAGGGACTGATCTGGCCGGGCGCGCCGGAAATACTGGCAAAAGCCGCTTTCGAAAACAATATCCCCTTCATATTGAGCACCGTATCCACAAGCAGCATTGAGCGGATCGCCGAGATCACAGAGGGAAGGGCTTGGTACCAGCTTTATCATCCTGTTGAAAATACCATAACGGACGACCTGCTACAACGGGCGCAATCGGCGGGTTATCCTGTTCTCGTCGTCCTCGCCGATGTGCCTTCGTTCGGATACCGGCACAAAGAGATCAGGAACGGCCTGGCCATGCCGCCCAGGATGACCCTGCGAAACATGGTCCAGATAGTCGGAAGACCCCATTGGGCCTTACAAACACTGTTGCATGGCCAACCATCTTTTGCCACCCTGAAACCATATATGCAAGGGGGCATGAATATGCGGCACCTGGGCTTGTTTATGAATCGTACTTTCAACGGAAGGTTAAACCACGATAAAGTGGCCCGGCTAAGGGATCGATGGAAGGGCAAGCTTGTACTGAAAGGCGTCGCTTCCGAAGAGGATGCGGCATTCGCCGTCCGGATGGGGCTTGATGGCATAATCGTATCCAATCACGGAGGACGCCAACTGGATGCGGGAGAATCCTCTATCAGCTCGTTGAAACGGATACGGCCCGTATGCGAAAACAAATTGACGGTCATGATCGATAGCGGCATACGATCCGGAGTTGACATTGCCCGCGTACTTGCCAACAAGGCCGATTTTGCATTCCTGGGCAGGTCTTTCATGTATGGCGTTGCCGCCCTGGGCAAGAAAGGCGGCCAACATACCATCGCCATCCTAAACAGGCAACTGCAACAGGTCATGGAACAGCTATCGTGCAGGAACATAACCGAACTTCCGGACCGGCTTGCAGGGAATCGTCATAACCTATGAGCATATCCTTGGCGATATGCGTTTAAGCAAGTAAGACAGATCAGACGCCGGATGCAATAAGCAATGAAGTAACGCCGGGCAATAACCGCATCACATCTATCGCGGGAGCAGCGCGCTGAGCCAGGTGTACAATACAAAGGCAATGCCGTATGCGATCAGCGCGCCGGAGATGGCGTCTAAGGGAGCAAATAATAATAACGCCAGGGAGATACAGCCGAAACCGACCAGTCCGATAGCATACCATTGCAATTTATGGTTCTGCGATAAACGTATCGGGAAAGACATATGCCCCAGGGGAAGGCCTAGCGAAGCCGCGACCAGCGCGGCCGCCAGCCAGCGCTCAGGAGAGACGCCGCGATAAGACAGTATCCATCCTGCCAGCGCCAACAGGATAGCGCAACCCAATGCGCTAATGAATAATATCGAATTCAATTTCTCATTTGCCGTCAGCGCATATTTACCGTCTTTATTAAAGAGCAGGAAAAAATTAGCGAGGGGATTAATGATCCAGCTTGTCGCAGCCAGCAACAGGTAGGCTCCCAACACCACTCCGCCAAACATTCCTGTTCCCTGCTCCTCATTGCCGGAAGCGGAAAAAATGATCCTAACGGCAAGATATATCCCAATAGGGATGAACCAGCGGGCGTTCTTCCCCTTGTTGTTGATCCAGAAACTATATTGCAGCAGCCATTTATAAGGGGGAATACGGGATTTCAACGCTTCTTTTAACCCGGTTCGGGCGCCTTCCAATTCGGGGTTGATACGCAACGCTTCCTTGAAATGTACGGCGGCTTCCTTATTTTTTCCTTTCTCCAGCAAATTCCAACCGATGGTGGTATGGGTAAAATCATTTTCCGGATCCTTGTCCAGCGCATTGCGCATGGTCTCCATGGCATCGTCGGTTTGCTGCAGCTTATTTAATGCGGTAGAACGCGCATTCAGGCAGGCGATACTCTCGCCGTCGATGGCGAGCCCCTCGTTTGCCGCGTTTAACGCCTTTTTAAAATCCTTTTTTTCCAGCAGGATCAACGACAAAAGCCCGAAATAATCGGCCGTATAAGGGTTCAGGCGAATAGCGGTATTCAACTGTTCGATCGCCTGCTGATGTTGATTTACCTGGTAATATCCAAAAGAAAGCAGGTAATGGTAATAGTCGACGTCCGCAGCGAGAGCGATTGCCGTCTTAATCGCGTCGATGCCTTCGGCAAACTTTTTCTGTTCATATTTGCAGCGCGCCAGCAGCGAAAAAGCCTGCGCATGCTGCGGGTCCTGGCGGATTATCTGGATCAGTTGCTTTTCCGCTTCGGAAGGTTTTTTATGTTGCAGTAACCAATGCGCTTTATGTAAGAGGGCATCGAGATCGGGCATGTTTATTTTTTGATCTTAAGATAGGTAAGAATATCATTGTACAGTCCCGATTCATTGGCGTACAATGCATAATTCCTTGCCGAAGCAAACCATTCCAGCGTAGTGGGACGGTGTTGTTTTGCCGCTTTGATCAGGTCTTTCGTTCCGATAGGCTCCAGTTTACCGCTGGCCATGGAAGCTCTTAATTTTTCCTCTACGGCAATATCGATCATGGCCTGTATATCGGCGCCCGAATAATCCGCCGTCTGCTGCGCAATCTTAACGATATCGACGGCATTGACGGGTTTGTCCTTCAACATGGATTGGAGGATCTCTTCCCTCGCTTTTTCGTCCGGGGGTTCTACAAATATGACGCGGTCAAACCGGCCGGGTCTGCGAAACGCCGGATCCACATTCCAGGGCGCATTTGTGGCTGCAAGGATCAGCACGCCCTCGTTTTCAGAAGCAATGCCGTCCATTTCCGCGAGGAACTGGTTGATCACATGCCGCATGGCCGATTGTTTGAGATCGCTGCGGCTGGCGCCGATAGCGTCCACCTCGTCAAAAAACAGCACGCAGGGCGCATTCTCCCTCGCTATTTCAAATATTTCATGCAGGTTCTTTTCGCTGTTCCCAATCCACATATCGAGTATATCGTGCAATCCTACATTGATGAACTTAGCGTTGATCTGCCCGGCCGTCGCCTTGGCAATATAGGTCTTGCCGCAGCCCGGAGGCCCGTACATCAATATTCCTCCCCCGGCCTTTTTACCGAAAGCCTTATACAGCTCCGGGTTTTTCATGGGTTCGATGATCTTGATGGATATCTCGTCTTTTATGCGTTGCATACCGCCTACGTCGGTAAAATTAATAGCCGGCTTTTCCATGAACAGCCTGTCCTCCTGGTCAAACGCTTCGTCTCCCCCATCTTCTCCATAAGCTGCGGCGTTGCCGGGAAGCCTTAAATAACGATCTATTTCCTCATCCCTCAATCCGGGGTCCATCATCAACGCGCGCTGATACACTTCTTTTGCCTGTTCCATAGAATTTTCCCTGATCAGCGATTTCACAAAAAGGATCATGGCAGGCAAAGAAAGCTGATGCTGCAGCTCTTCATAAATGATCAGGGCGGCGGAATATTTCTGCTGATGGTAATACGCTTCTGCAAGTCCCATTTTAGCCTTAAGATTCCCATAGCTACGGTTCAGCACATCGGCAAATTGCTCGGCAGCTTCCGCGTATAATCGTTCATTCATCATCGCTTCTCCCAGGTGCAGGCGTAACGGAATATTCTCAGGAGATACTTTTAAAGCTTCCAGTAAACTGGCTATATTTTCATTCATCTGCATAGTTCTTAAGTACTACAATCTGATCCTAAACGAACCGGCCTCGCGGAAAGCTCTTGCCCCGGCGCTCATTAGTACAATAACCGAACCTTGATGGTCGCCTCTACTTCTTTTAACAAACTCAGCGCTGAAGCCGACAGTTTTTTGTCGACGTCGAGCACCACGTAGCCGATCTCCTCGTTTGTCTTCAGATACTGTCCAAGGATATTTATATTATGGCTGGACAGTTGGGAGTTGATCGCAGAAAGAACGCCGGGCACATTCTTATGGATGTGCAGGATGCGGTGCGTGCCTTCCTGCGGCGGAAGGCTAAGCGGAGGAACGGTATGCGATCCTATGCTGATGCCCATTTCGAGGTATTGGTATAATTTGTCGCTGACGTCTTCGCCGATATTCAGCTGCGCTTCTTCCGTGGAGCCTCCTATATGCGGGGTCAGGATCACATTTGGCAATTGCTGGAGAGGGGTCTTAAAGGCATCTCCATTTTTCTCGGGTTCTACCGGGAACACGTCTATGGCGGCGCCGGAAATATTTTTGTCAAGGATGGCAGCACGCAAGGCGTCGAGGTCTACCACTTCTCCCCTTGCATAGTTAATGAGTATTCCGCCGGGTTTAAAAGATTTTATGACAGATTTGCTGATAAGGTTTCTGGTGGAAGGCAGGTCGGGAACATGCAGGGTGACCACATCAGCCTGGCTCACCGTCTCTTTCAGCGTCTTTTTCGCTACGGCATTACCGAGAGGCAGTTTGGTTATGGTATCATAAAAGATCACTTTCATGCCCAGGGCTTCGGCCAATACGCTTACCTGCGCCCCGATATTGCCATAGCCGATAATGCCAAGGGTTTTTCCCCTTAATTCGTAGCTGCCTGCCGAATCTTTCTGCCAGATCCCTTCATGGGCCGACCGGTTCTTATCGGGGATACGACGGATGAGCATAATGGCTGAGGCGATGACCAGTTCCGCTACGGACCGGGTATTGGAATAAGGCGCGTTAAATACCGCCACTCCCCTCGCCTGGGCGCTCTTAAGATCGACCTGATTGGTGCCGATACAAAAGCAGCCGATAGCCTGAAGTTTTTTAGCGTGTTCCAGAACCTTGTCGGTGATATGTGTTTTTGAACGGATGCCTAACAGGTGCACATCTTTTATTTCCTTGATCAGCTCCTCTTCCGGCAAAGCCTTGGAGAGCTTTCTTACCGAACTATAGCCGCTGTCTTTAAAGAATTTTACCGCGGAATCGCTTATATTTTCGAGAAATAAAATCTTGATCTTTTCTTTTGGATAGCTGGTGAGCGTCTTATTATCCATACTTGTATGCTGTTGCTTTAAATTTGGGAATGGAATTTGCAAAGATGTCTATTAAAATCGAAACGAAAAAACCGCCTGAATGCTTTCAAAATCAATTGTATCAACTATATTTGTATTAACTTTTTAGAAAACTGTTCCTTTTGAAAAACCCCGTCCTCGTCATTTTTATCATATGGCTATATGGCTGTAATGGCCAGGCCAGCGTTGGCAAGCCCCATCCCCCCAAGATAGTTACCGATTCTATTGCAGCAGGTTATTCGACCATATCTGTTTCGGAGCTCAGGCATTATAAAGCCGTGATTGAAGGTTTTGCAGACAGCCTGTTCAGCAATGAACGCTTTAACGGCAGCTTACTAGTGGCAAAGAACGGGGAGATCATTTATGAAAAATATAACGGGTTTATCGACCCCCGTAAAAAAAGAGACGCTTTAACGCCCTCCTCTCCTTTTCACCTGGCTTCCGTGTCCAAGACCTTTACGGCAATGGCGATCCTTAAACTGCAGGAAGAGGGTAAGCTTCATATTAACGATACCCTGACGGCCTATCTTCCCGGTTTTCCGTTAAAAGACGTTACCATTAAGAGCCTGCTCAATCACCGTAGCGGCATACCGAATTATGTTCACTATATGGAAAAGCTGGGCTGGGATAGAAAAAGGCCTATCAGCAACCAGGACGTGCTTGATTTCCTCATCGCCAACCACAAAAGAATACAGATCGCTAAGCCAGATAAAGGGTTCAGCTACTCAAATACCAATTATGCGCTGCTGGCGCTGATCATCGAGAAAGCCTCGGGGCAATCCTATGCTAACTATCTCCGGCAATCCATCTTCGAGCCTTTTAACATGAAAGACACTTATGCGTATACGATTGCCGACAGCGCCCGATCGCTCAAGTCTTTCTTCTCTAATGGAACGCCTTATGCTTTTGATTACCTCGACAATGTATATGGCGACAAAAACATTTACAGCACGGCGCGCGACCTGCTTAAATGGGACCAGGCCCTGTATGGCGGCCGCTACCTTCAGCAACAAACCCTTGACTCAGCGTATGCGGGGTATAGCTTCGAAAAACCGGGCATTCACAATTATGGCCTGGGATGGAGAATGTTCCTGCTGGACAACCATAAAAAATTCATCTATCACAATGGCTGGTGGCATGGCAACCGCGCGGCATTTTACCGGCTGCCCGACGATAAGGCGACCATCATCGCCTTATCAAATAACGATTACCTCAAAGTATATTCCTCTAAAGCCATAGCGAATATATTCGGCTCTTATTCCAACGATCCGGAAGAAGAAAAAGCCGCTGAAGCGGAAAACCCGAACAGCGCCCTCTCCCGGAAAACGTATGGCGGCAAACGATAACGGCTCGCGCAAGCTAAACAAGTCTGCGGCCAGGAGAAAACCTGGGCGACTGTCCGCCGGCAGCGACGCTATTTCAACTTTAACGCCTTACGCAGCCGTAGATAAAGATTCAAAATGAACTGCCAACCGGCAAACAAGGCGCCCTTCAAACCTTCGAAAACCTTATTTTCGCATCAGGTCATTAACTGTTTAATCCATTATCGACAATGCTGATACTGAATGCCGATCAGATTCGGGAATGGGACCAATATACCATTCAAAACGAGCCGATCCTTTCCATCGACCTGATGGAGCGGGCCGCTACCGCCTGCTGCGAATGGTTATTGTCTAACGGTTATAGCAACCGGTCATTTTCCATATTCTGCGCCAAAGGGAATAACGGAGGCGACGGCCTGGCCATCGCGAGACTGTTGTCGAACCGGGAGCTTGACGTAACAGTAAATATTCTTGAATTCGGGCACAAGGGCACAGAAGATTTCCAGGTCAACCTGGCCAGGCTTCATGAAAACCCCGTTGAGATCAGGTTCATTTCATCAGCCGAAGCCATCCCCCATATACCGGAAGAAGAGATCATTATAGACGCCCTGCTTGGGTCGGGGTTAAACAGGCCGCTCGAGGGACTAACAGCGGAGCTGGTGGATCACCTTAACAGATCAGGCGCCGAGATCATAGCCATAGATATTCCCAGCGGCCTTTCGGCCGATCAGAGCGCTAAGGGGAATACGGTCATAAAAGCCGCTCACACGCTGAGTTTTCAATGTTTTAAACCTGCGTTCCTCTTCGCCGAGAACGAGGAAGCAATCGGTGAACTCCATGTCCTGGATATTGGGCTAAAGCAGGATTTCGCCGATGCCTTACCGTTGGAGTACAAATTATCGGATCATGAATACGTTAAGCGGTTATTCCGCCCCCGGAAAAAATTTGCGCATAAGGGCAATTTCGGTCATGCGTTACTGATTGCCGGAAGCTTTGGAAAGATGGGCGCCGCGATCCTGAGCGCCAAAGCGTGCATCAAAACCGGGTCGGGTTTGCTCAGCGTCCATTCGCCGCGTTGCGGATACGACCTGTTGCAGTCGCAGGTTCCCGAAGCCATGGTTATTGCCGACAAAGAGGAAGAATTTAATACGGCGTTGGAGGAAGACCTCTCGCCATTCAACGCCATAGGCGTCGGGCCGGGTATCGGCGTTTCTCCTGGAACCGCCGGGATGCTATACAAGCTGTTGCAACGGCGACAGCTTCCGATGATCATCGACGCCGACGCGCTCAACCTTCTTGCCGCTAATCCAAAATGGCTGGACCAGCTTCCTGCCGGTTCCATCCTGACCCCGCACCCCAAAGAATTTGACCGGTTATTCGGAGCTTCGCCAAATGATTTTGAACGCATGAAGCTGGCTTCGCAAAAAGCGAAAGCATTGTCCCTGGTGATCGTATTAAAAGGACACTATACCCTGATAGCCGTTCCGTCAGGCGAGAAATACTTTAATACCACGGGAAATGCCGGCATGGCCAAAGGAGGCTCAGGCGATGCGTTGACCGGGATAATCACCGCCCTGATGGCGCAGGGATATCCTTCTGTTGATGCGGCGCTGCTGGGCGTTTACCTGCACGGCAAAGCGGGAGATATCGCCGCCCAGCTCTACTCGCAGGAATCGCTAACCGCTTCGGATATTATTGATTCATTGGGAGAAGCTTTTCTCAGCCTGTATTAGGCATTGCGGCTTATGCTGATTCACATGAGGCCGGCCCAGATATTTGAATTTTCAACCCGAATCAGAATAATTATTAGCTCGAACAGGAAGGATTCTTGACCTGATCAGATCGTTATTGTCGCCAGGTATGGGGAAACTTCAACACTCACCTTGAATATTGGAGCATCCATTCATAGATGTTCTTGTTATCTTCCCTATATGCGGGATCAGAGGCCCTGGTCCAGCAATCGTGATTCAACCGCGCCATACCAAATTCGAAGGAAGTAAACCTGGGATAAACCTGCGGATTGAAGCCTCTCAATACCTCAACATATCGCTGGGCTTCGGAATAATACCAGGCAGAATCGTTCATATTGTGAAAATGCCATATCGGGAGCTTAGCCTTGACCATACCCTCGCATTTCGCGGCAAGAGCGCCATTGATCTGGGGTAAACCTCCCATAGATACTATGGAGGCTATCGAATCGGGATAAGCGGCGGCATAATCGGAAAGAAACCTGGCGCCCAGGCTAAACCCTACCAGGTATATCCTTTTCGTATTCACCCGGTAATGCTGTTTGAGGTATTGCACCAGGGTGTCCGTATCGGCAATAGTAGGGCTCTTTGCCAATTGCGGAGCAATGACAATAAAAGAAAAAGCCCTCCCATTCACCGTAAATGAAGGGGGGAATTTTTGTTCATCCAATAATTTCGGGACTGCATCCTGCAGCACTTTATATAAATCCGATCCGCCATTGCCATACTGGCCTCCTCCATGATAAAAGACCATGAGGGGGTATTCGAAATCACTTTCCTGGTAACGGGCAGGCAAAGCGGCATAATAACCTCCCACGTTCTGGCTAACCCTTTGAGTGACAGGAGCAAATACAGGCGGGTCTGTTTCGGTAGGCGCCTGAGGTTCTCCGGGAACTCCCCCATGTCCGATCCCCGGCAGAATATGCTTTTTACAGGCCCCCGTCACTAATCCAATGGAGGTCAGGAAAAGAAAATAATAAAGCGTTCTCCTCATGATCTTGAGATAATAATGGGTATAGCACAATAAATGTACCGAACCTTTCTTTTACATCAAAAAATTAGCCCTCGTAAAACTACGATAAAGGCAAAATATCGTTTAAACGACAGCGTTAAGGAAATCTTATATTAGTTATTACCTGATAAAGCATCAGGATATTTCAGGGACAGACAAGAAGATTGACCTATGCAACAGAGGAGTTCTTAGCGCAGGCGTCCTTAATCCACAGGCAGGTTGAGGAATTCAATACCCAGTCCCGGGCGTTCAGATACGCTCACTCTGCCATCTTCATAGACAAGTCCCGAAGCCAGATCTTCTTTCAGCAACAGCGGCCCGTCAAGATCGGCATAATCGACCTGGGGAAGCAGGTGAGCGATGGCTGCAGAGCCGATAGCGGATTCATTCATGCTGCCGATCATTACCTTCATCTGCAACTTTCTAGCGGTAACGATCATACGTCTTGCCGGGGTCGGGCCGCTGCATTTGGTAAGTTTTATGTTGATGCCATGGAAATGCCGGTGGCATTTTTCAACATCATGCTCCGTAACGCAGGACTCGTCGGCTATTAGCGGGATAGTCGAACGTTCAAACAAGATCTTCATCCCTTCCCAATCATCTTTCGCCAATGGCTGTTCGATAAGCTCAACGCCCAGCTTTTCCAGCTCAGGGATCTTTTCCAGCGCTTCCGGCAGGGTCCATCCCCCATTGACGTCTACTCTTATAATGGAAGAAGTATTTTCTCTCAGCGCCTTCACAATGGCTATATCTTCAGGAACGCCCAGCTTTATTTTATAGATCGGCCAGGGATGCCGCCTTAGTTTCTCCAGCATCTTTTCCACTGTGTCTATACCGATAGTATAATCTGTCATCGGCCTCGGTTCAAACTGTCCTCCCCAAAGCGCGTAAAGAGGCTTTTGCCTGATCTTGCCGAAAAGATCCCATGCCGCTATATCCAGCGCGCATACCAGAAAGCTATTCTGCGGAAGAAGATGATGAAGGTAATGCCAGTATCTTTCCGGATCGGTAAGCGCATACTTCTCGATATATGCTTTCTTGCTCTCGATATCTGCTATCATCTTTTCCACCGGAATATGGTAATAGCTGATGGCCGGCGCCTCGCCATATCCTTTAACGCCCATGTGTTCCAGTTCGACGACCAGCGTAGGCTGATGCGTTTTAGTGCCGCTGGATATAGTAAAAGGATATTCAAAAGGAAGACTGTATGACCAATAACGAAGTTTCATGTACTATAGAAATAAGAAGTTCCGGTCGGCAGCGCGCCCTTATATTATCGCCTGCTTTCCTCAATATATACTTTAAGCTTTTCATTGAACTCCTTTTCTTTCAGTAAGTTCTCCAATGATATATGCATTCGGTAATTCCAATAATGTTGAGGATTTTCGGGCCTGTTGATCCTCTCCTCTTCGGGGTTGTCTCTACGGATCCCTTCTTCCATCCCTACCAGGTCCTGCCATTGAAAGATACTCCACATAGCCGGAGAAGCAAGGTGCTGCCGAACGATGGCCGTATTGATTGCCGCGCTGCATTGAGCAGGAGCTTCTCCTTCCATCCCCAATGCTTCATTAAAGAATCGCTGTGTCCTTTCCTTATCTTCTTCCCACCAAGCGCGTATAACGCTCATGTCGTGGGTGGATGGGGTTACTACGGAAAGATAGGGAGCGTCGGCAGGATCAGAAAAAGCTTTGCCCATATCCTTGGGCATGCGCTGCACTTCCAGGCTAAGAATAGCCAATCGTTTCATTACCTCCGGCACGCAACGGGGAACCATACCGAGGTCTTCCCCGAAAGCCAGCATATTGGTCGCTTGTTTAAGCGCCGGAAGCTTTTTCATTGCTTGCTTTTCCCAGAAATGATCCTGACGGCGATAGAAATAATCGATATACAGCTCCTTTAACCGTTGTTGCAGGCTTCTGTCGAGACGCCGGAAAGAGCAGGTATTTTCAATGCCTAAACGAAAATCAAATAACCTGCCGCCCGATCCCTGTCGCTCAAACAGGATCAGATTGGCCAACAAGGTCAGCAATCCTTCCCGGATACGGCTGTTGTCTTCAGTGTCGTCAAATCCCTTAAAGTATTCTTCCACTTTATGCTGGGTATCAAACGCTGTTTTAAATTGATAATGCCCTTCTGTAGAAAGTTCAAGAAAGGGAATGAATTTATCTTTATTCGGGCCAAAAAGTTCCCATAATACTTCGTCTGTGATATAAGGGCGGCAGAAACGTTCATAGTCGAACCATATTCCCCTCTGCTCAAATTCGTATAGCTGTACCGGTATGGCAGGTATAAAACGTCCCATTAACCCCTGCGTCTGATCGGCAGGAATGCTCCATATCCGAAAAAAGCCAAGGATATGATCCAAACGAAAAGCATCGAAATACTTCTCCATTTGCGTCAGCCGCCTGCGCTGCCAGTAGAAATTATCCTGCGACATCCGGTCCCAGTTATAGATAGGAAAACCCCAGTTTTGCCCCTTCTCCGAAAAAGCGTCCGGCGGCGCGCCCGACTGCCATTCGAGGCTAAAAAACTCAGGCTCCATCCATACATCGCAACCGTAACGGTACGCGCCAATGGGTATATCGCCTTTGATAACGACGCCATGCTTATGCGCATATTCAACAGCCGCAGTCAGCTGAAGATGGAGATGGTATTGCAGGAAATAAGTAAAAGCAATATTGTCATAATGTTTCGCCTTGGGAGAAACATATTTTTCAATAGCCGCCCTGTCGAAGCGACTGTATAGTTTCCATTGATTGAAATCCACCGTTCCATTCCTGTCGCGCAGGTAACAAAATGCGGCGTAAGGGATCAGCCACCGGCGGTTGTCTTCAAAAAAACGGATGAAACCAGGATCCTTTAAAAATTCTTCTTTCTGTTCGATAAACAATTCCCGCGCCGCGGATAATTTAAACCTCAGGCTCTGCTCATAATCTATCTCCGGCAGCGCGTTCAGCTGCTTTTGTTTTTTCTTCATTGATTTGAGCAGTCGATGACTCCGCTTACCGGCTGCGGCTTCAATATTCAGGTATAAGGGATGCAGCGCAAAGACGGATATGGCCGCATAGGGGTATGAGTCGGTCCAGCTATGCGTTGCCGTGGTATCGTTCACGGGCAGAAGTTGAATAAGAGACAGACCGGTCTTCCTGGCCCAGTCGACCAATAGCGGCAGGTCTGCAAATTCGCCTACGCCAAATGAGTTCTTGCTTCTCAGGCTGAACACGGGGATACTGACGCCGGCGCCCTTCCAGGTATTGTTGGGGAAGCGGGCAAAACCATCGTGTAGAATAGTTAGTTGGTTATCGATGGATCCCTTTATCAGCAAGCGGTTCCCGCCCGATTCGTATGCCGCGAATTCCTGTTCCTTAACATTAAAGATCCCATATTTATATTCCAGGGGAACAACCGCGGCAGACAAGTCCAGCTTCACGCTCCACCAATCGTTTTCCCTGTTGAGTAATATGGGCGAGTCCGTATCCCATTCGCCAAGCAGGTCTGTATTGCCTAACAGGCATATCGACTCATGTTTGCGCAGTAGCGGCGCCTTAACCTTAAAGATATGGGTGAACGTTTTAGGCGATCTGGACTTGCCCCGGGGCTCTTTCTTCGCCAGCAATACCTTTTGAAAGGGATCGGTATAAAAAGCATTGCCATATTCGCCCGCATCATTCCAGGTATCTATCGTTTGTATTTCCAGGATGCCTGTTCCGGTAATATCGATAACCCTATCCCCTCCTTCGGCGGTAATGTTTCCCTCTTCGTCCCTGAAGAGATAGCTGTACCGTATTTTAGCCGTTTGGCCAGGATCTACGTCAATGCCTCCCTGCCAGTATTCGTTATTGAGGTAATGCAGCGGCAAGGCTTTTTCCCTTTCATCATTCCCCAATGCATCGCTGTTACCGGTAATCGCTAATGATTGACCCGGCCGCGTATAGAATCGTATATAAAATTGAATCTTCAAAATACAGGTAAAGCAGGCGAAATTATAACATCACATTATTTTTTGCCTTATTTTCGCGGAAATATTTGAAACTATGGAAACGGCAAAAAAAAATACCGCGTTATATTGGATCTTATTTTTCCTTTCTGTGATCCTGTTTTTTGTGCTGCTGGAGTATAAGGGAGAAATGGTAACGCTTTCCCTGCCTTTCGTCTGCACTTTCTTTGCCAAGGCAATGGACATCATGTAGACCCTATAAAGATCAGTATTTATCAGCTATCCCGTCCGGCTCAACCATTTTCGGCAAATACCCTTATAAGCCCGAAGCGTCGACGACAATGGATTGTTTAAGCTTGACGGCCACATTTTTTTCAAGCCTTGTGGCAGGCGTCCAGGCAGGCATGTTCTCGAATTTTTCCTGCAGCTTATCGTTCATTTCCTCATTTCCGCCTTTGATCACTTTGGCATAAGCCGGTTTGCCGTCCTTGTCAATAATAAACTCCACCATCAGGTATGTTTTCTGCTGCCCTTTCTCCAGGAAAGGCTCCATATCCCGGCTGATCTTATCGATAAATTGCTGAAACCCTGCATTACCGCCCGGGTATACCGGAAGCTTATCCACCGATTTAGCAAGCACAGCTTCGTCAAAATATTTAACGGGCCGGCGCGGCGCAGCTTTAACCGGCGCCTTTTCCTCTTCCGGAAGCGTATTCCCTATCCGGTAAGCGCCCCGGCCATCCACCATTACGAGGGGCAGCTTTTTTGTTTTTTCAAAATACAGGTAAGCGCGCCTGAGCTCATCCGCCAGGACGGCATATTCGGGGAACTCCCTGATATATCTTGCCAGGTAATCTGCGCTTTTAGGATTGTTGAACCGGACAGGAAATATATGCACGGGAATAAAGTCCTGTCCCTGGTTCTTGGCATGCAGGGCAAGAACATATAGTTCCTCGATCTGCTGATCGAGAATGGGTATACAACCCGTAGTCACGCATTTGCCATGAATATAAATATCGCCGCCGGGCTGCAGGGAATCGCTGAGGATACGGTCGGATGCATTCGGATAGTTCAGCCCCAGCGAAAGATGATACGCGCTCTTGGGATTGAACTCATTGATATAATAAAAACCTTCCGGAACCTGGTAATCGCCCTCCATACGTTTAGGCCCCAGGGTTCCTGCTAAAGCGCATACCTTATAGGTCTTAAACAACTTATACTGATCGCCGTTCGCAGGTTTGATCCAGACCTCGAGATGACTGTCATATTTAAAAGACCGCAGGTAAATATTTTTCGCGGGCCACTCGAACTTCTTCTCTCTGAATTGTTTCATCAACGTATCTTCTTTCCGTTTTAAAGCCTCGCTGATCCTTGGAAAGCTGCGCTGGTATTCAATAAAACTAAAGGCAGGCGCGGCCGTTTGCCCGCTTACCCAAAGGGTTATCAAAAATGTTATGGCGGCTAAAAGATATTTCATGCGTCAACCCTCGTCTTGAAAACGAAAATACAGGATAAAAATTTCCGACGCTGCTCTCCCTGATTGTTTTTTCAAGAATAATCATGTATCATTGAGGGAGAATCTAATTCCTGTTGCTATGATGAAAAACAATGTTTTTACCGCAGCGGCCGCCGCCATTTTTTGCACAATATTCCTGCTAACAGCCTGTAAGAAATCAACTTCTCCGGAAGGCAGTTGCCAGGACGGTATCCAAAACCAGGGCGAAACAGGTATAGATTGCGGAGGCCCCTGCGCTGCCTGCATGACCAAAAAAGACAGCGTTATTGCCGATTACCGCGACTACTACCTCGGTAGCGAGCTGACGGATCCGGGCTGGACTGGAAAGGTGGATGGTTGTGATGCCGGAACGGCTCCGCAATCCACCCACGATAAGGTAACCATGCGCTTAAACTATTTTCGCCGGTTAGCGGGATTGAACGACAATATCACCCTCGACGCTTCAAAATTTGCCCGGTACCAGCAGACCGCCCTGATGATGAAGGCAAACAATACGCTCAACCATAATCCTCCCAATACCTGGACATGCTGGACTTCCGATGGCGCCAGCGGAGCGTCGACTGCCAACCTGGCCATAGGCTCCAATGCAACAGCGGCTATTACGGCGTTCATGAGAGATAACGGATCTGGCAACCAGCCTGTAGGACATCGCCGGTGGATACTCCATTCGACTAAAATGCAGTTCAGTTACGGCACCACCAATTCCACCATGGCCCTGGGCGTTATCGGCGTAGCCAACGGCAATACCAAGATCCCGCCATTTATCGCCTATCCGCCCGATGGATATATCCCCCAGACAATTGTTTTTGGCAGGTGGTCCTTTTCAGCGCCCGGCGCTAATTTCGCCGCCGCACAGGTGAATATGAAAAATGCAAGCGGGGGCGATATAACGCTTAACGTAGTATCGAGAACAGATAATGGTTATGGCGACAATACCATCGTCTGGGAACCGCAGGGCATTGTTACCAACAGCGACGACGATGTCTCCTATACGGTAACCGTAAGCGGCATAACCGGCGCGCCCCAATCATCTTATAACTATACGGTTACCATCGTTAAACCCTGATAAGAAAGGAAGCTGCCTACTGTAACACGGTCTCTACACATAAGATCCGGGGCTGCCCTATGCTTCCCTTGTCTGCGCCTGATGTCACCATCTTATCCTTTACAATTTATGCAAGGATAAAGATCCGCGGTTGACAGTTACATACAAATCGCCATAAAAGGCAGCATCGCTTTTTCAACACAACAGGGATTGTTTTTAGAGCGCATCATATACGGAACGCGCTTTTGCTAAATTTTTACCAATTGTTAATAATTGATTAGCGCCCATTTGTTATTTATTGGCAAACTCGCTTTTCCTAAGCATATATTTGTACAAATACCAACAAACAAATACAAGTATCTACTAATATCATACGCATGCTCAAAGTGGGAATCCTTGGAGGGGGACAATTGGGAAGAATGTTATTGCAGTCGGCTGCCAATTATCCTGTCGAAACTTTTGTGTTGGAAAATGACGAAAATTGCCCGTCCGCCCATTTATGCCATCATTTTACCAGGGGAGATATAAGAAAGTTTGACGATGTGTACCGCTTTGGCAAAGGACTTGACGCCATTGCCATTGAAATAGAATCCGTCAATGAGCAGGCATTGGAGAAGCTGGAGGAAGAAGGCGTAGCGGTATATCCCCGCCCTGCGGCCTTACGCATTATCAAAAATAAGATAGCGCAGAAAGAATATTACCGCGAACGAAATATTCCTTCGCCCGATTTTGTGATCACCCGCAGCCCGGATGAAGTAAAGCAATATGCTTCCTTTTTACCGGCCGTGCATAAGCTGGCGGAAGGAGGATATGATGGCAGAGGCGTACAGGTCATCCGAAGCGAAAAGGAACTCTCCAAAGCCTTTCCCGCTCCTTCTGTACTGGAAAAGATGGTAGACATTTATAAGGAGATCGCGCAGATCGTCGCAATTGATCAGCAGGGCGGCATTACCTTGTACCCGCCGGTGGAAATGGTATTTGACCAGGAGCTTAACCTGCTCGACTACCAGCTCAGTCCGGCCGATATAACCGATGATATTAAAGCCAGGGTCGAAGCCATATCGCTTGATGCCGTAAAAGGGTTACAGAGCGCGGGGATCTTTGCCGTCGAACTCTTCCTTGACAGGAAGCAAAACGTGTATGTCAATGAAATGGCTCCGCGCGTACATAACAGCGGGCATCATACGATTGAGGGCAACTACAGTTCGCAGTTCGATATGTTATGGAGGATCATACTTGGCTATCCCCTGGGCAATACCGCGGAGATATTGCCTGCAGCCCTGGTAAACCTCCTCGGAGAACCCGGTCACAACGGCGATGCCGATTACCAGGGATTGCCGGAAGCATTGCAAAGAGGCAATGTATTTATCCATCTATACGGCAAACGACAAACCAAGCCCGGAAGAAAAATGGGGCACGCTACCATCCTTGGAGAAAACAAGGAAACCTTAATTAACGAGGCGCACGCCCTTAAACAAATCATAAAGATCCGGACAAAAAAATAATATTAACCTGCCGAAGGTTAGCTACCATTAAAACGTCTTATATCGGATTATACGGTGTTAAACCATTAATTTTAAGACAGAATTTCCTCATGATGGCGTTAAATATAAAGAACCTGGCAATTGTTCCTGCATGTTTACTGGCCCTGATCCTGGTATCCTGTGGAGAGAAAAAAGATAAAATAAAGGCGCCCGGGACCGGATCGAACCGGTCAAAATTGTCTAATGAAGCATTGCCGGCAGAAGGTTTTATCGTAAAAGCAAGGGCATTGGCTGAAAACATCTCCGTGCCGGGAACCCTGTTGCCTTTTGAGACTACGGATATCCGCCCGGAAATATCAGGCCGCGTAGTGGAAATAAATATCCCTGAAGGACAAATGGCGCAGAAAGGCCTCTTGCTGGTAAGGTTATTTGATGAAGACCTTCAGGCGCAGCTCAAAAAATTAGAGGTTCAGCTTTCTATCGCCCAGAAAACCGCAGAACGGCAAAATGAACTGCTCAAAATAAATGGCATCAGCCAACAGGAATACGATCTTAGCGAACTAAGCGTAAACAACCTGAAGGCCGACATCGAATTGGTAAAAGTAGATATCGCCAAAACGCAGATCCGCGCTCCTTACCATGGACGGATAGGTTTAAGAAATATAAGTCCAGGCGCTTATGTGACGCCCGCTGATATCCTGACCACCATAAGCCAGGTGGATAATCTCAAACTGGAGTTTACCGTGCCGGAAAAATACAGCGCAAGCATGAGACCAGGCAAGACGGTCAAGTTTACCATTGACGGGATGAACCAGGAGTTTACCGCGACTGTTCAGGCAGCCGCGACAATTATCGAATCCAATACCAGGAGCCTTAAAGTAAGAGGGATCGTGAAAAGCAATCATCCGGATCTTGTGCCGGGCGGGTTTGCAAAAGTGTTGCTCCAGATGGGGAAAAATGATCAGTCGCTGGTGATCCCTACGCAAGCGGTCATTCCGCAGGCAAGAGACAAACGCGTTATTTTATATCATGGCGGCGCCGTAGAATTTAAGGTAGTCGCTACCGGTTTAAGAGACTCCAGTTTTATAGAGATCGCAGACGGGTTGAAAGCGGGCGACACGGTCATTACTACCGCCTTGCTGGCCATAAGACCCGAGAGCCGGATCAGCCTTACCAAAGTAGAATAACGCATAATATTTACCATACCTGGATTAAAACATTCAACGGCGCATGAATATTTCGGAATTAAGTTTACGAAGGCCGGTTCTCGCAACAGTAATGAATATCATCATTGTGTTGTTCGGGATCATCGGCTTCACCTTCCTGGGGATCAGGGACTATCCGGCGATAGATCCTCCCAATATCAATGTGCGCACTTCCTATCCCGGAGCCAATGCCGACATCATAGAATCGCAGATAACAGAACCGCTTGAAAAAGCCATTAATGGGATCGCCGGGATCAAAAACATTACTTCCTTCAGCAGCCAGGGCAATAGCAATATCAATGTGGAGTTCGACCTGAGCATCGACTTAGAAGCGGCGGCCAATGATGTGCGCGACAAGGTATCGGAAGCTTCGCGTTCGCTTCCGAAAGACCTGGATGCGCCCCCCGTGGTATCCAAGGCCGACGCCAGCTCGGAGTCGATCATTGCGATGACGGTGCAAAGCGATACCCGCAACCAGCTGCAGATTACGGAGTATGCCAATAACGTGCTGGTAGAACGCCTGCAGACCATTCCCGGCGTAGCTTATATCAGGATCTGGGGAGAAAAACGATATGCAATGAGGATCTGGTTCGATCCTTCCCGGCTGAGCGCTTATAACCTGACGGTAAGCGATGTGGAAGCCGCGCTTGCCCGGGAAAATGTTGAACTGCCTTCGGGAAAGATCGCGGGCAATGCCACCGAACTTTCCGTCCGCACTTTTGGACGGCTCTCTACGGAAGAAGACTTTAACAATGTTATCATTAAAAATGTAAACGGCAGCGATATCCGTCTTAAACAAATCGGGGAAGCTGTTTTAGGCCCGGAAAATGAAGAGACCATTTTAAAAGAAAGCCGGATACCCATGATCGCGCTGGCGATCACCCCGCAGCCCGGATCCAATTATGTTTCTATTGCCGATGAGTTTTACAAACGCCTGGAAGATTTGAAAAAAGATATTCCCGACGACCTGAAACTGGGCATAGCGCTGGATCAGACCGCTTTTATCAAAAAATCCATTTTGGAAGTGGAAGAAACGCTGATCATCGCTTTTGTGCTGGTGGTGCTGGTGATCTATCTTTTTTTCCGCGATTGGCTGATCGCTCTACGTCCGCTGATCGATATTCCGGTCGCCCTGGTCGGCGCGTTTTTTATCATGTACCTCAGCGGCTTTACCATCAACGTGCTTACACTGTTGGGCATAGTGCTGGCCACCGGCCTGGTGGTAGACGACGGCATCGTGGTAACGGAAAATATTTACAAAAAAATGGAAGCGGGCATGGAGAAATACCAGGCCGCCAAAGAGGGGTCTAAAGAGATCTATTTTGCCGTTATCGCAACCTCCATCACGCTGGCCGTTATCTTTCTGCCTATCATTTTCCTCCAGGGATTCGTGGGCCGGCTGTTCCGCGAATTCGGCATCGTGGTCGCCGGCGCCGTACTGATCTCGGCGTTTGTGTCGCTAACGCTAACGCCTGTGCTAAATGTCAAGCTGACGCGCAAAACGCATAAACATTCCTGGTTCTACCGCAAAACGGAACCTTTTTTTCGCGGCCTGGAAAACGGCTATCATGCTTTGCTCAAACAATTCATGTCTGCGCGTTGGCTGGCCCTGGTCATAGTAGGCATTTGTTTTGCCATCATCTATTTCATCGGCAGGAACACGCCGTCCGAACTGGCGCCTATGGAAGACAGAAGCCAGTTCCGTTTACAGATCACGGCTCCGGAAGGAACGGCGTTTGACTATATGGAAAAATATGTCGACCGGCTATCGCAGTTTATCATGGACTCGGTGCCGGAAGGCAAAACGGTGCTGAGCGTAGTTTCCCCGAACAATTCCGGGATGGGCGCGGCAAACTCCGCCTTTATACGAATCACGCTGGTAGATCCATCCGAAAGGGAACGTTCGCAGAAAGAGATCGTCAATATGGTCAGCAGGAACCTGAAACGGTTTCCGGAAGGAAGAGCTTTTGTGATAGAAGAACAAACGATCTCCGTAAACCGAAGAGGAGGACTGCCCGTGCAGTTTGTGATCCAAAACAACGACTTTCATAAGATCGCCGAAGCCCTGCCCCATTTCTTAGAAGAGGCAGATAAAAGCCCGGTCTTTAACGGCGTTGACGCGGATCTCAAGTTCAACAAACCGGAATTAAAAATAAATATCGACCGGCTGAAAGCCAGCGAGCTGGGCATCACCGTAGGAGATATTTCGCAGACCCTGCAACTTGCGCTGAGCAATCGACGGCTCGGCTATTTTATCAAGGAAGGAAAGCAATACCAGGTATTGGGCCAGGTAGCGCGCAACGAGAGAGACGATCCCACCGACCTGAAAAATATCTATGTACGCAACAACCGCAATGAGATCATTCCGCTGGATAACGTGGTGAGCATTTCAGACGAGACCACGCCTCCGACTATTTTTCATTTTAACCGGTATAAATCCGCCACCATCTCCGCAGGGCTGGCCCCAGGACAAACGATCGGCGATGGCATCAAAGCAATGGAAGATATCGCTTCCCGTACGCTCGACGAATCCTTTGCCACCTCCTTATCCGGCTCCTCCAGGGATTTTGCAGAGAGCTCGGGCAATACCGCCTTCGCCTTCATACTGGCGTTGATCCTTATCTTCCTGGCTTTGGCCGCGCAGTTTGAAAGTTTTATCGATCCTTTTGTGATCATGATCACCGTTCCGCTGGCGATTGCCGGAGCTATCCTTTCATTATGGATATTCGACCAGACGTTGAATATCTTTTCCCAGATCGGCATGATCATGCTGATCGGACTAGTAACCAAGAATGGCATCCTGATCGTGGAGTTCGCTAACCAGAAACAAAACGCGGGAATGAACAAGCATACCGCCGTGATAGAAGCCGCCACCGCTCGTTTGCGGCCCATACTGATGACCAGCCTGACCATGTCGCTGGGCGCCCTGCCCATAGCCTTATCGCTGGGCGCAGCCGCTACCAGCAGGATCCCCCTGGGTATTGTGATTGTCGGCGGCATCCTGTTTTCGCTGGTATTAACCTTATTTGTGATTCCTGCCATGTATTCTTTCCTTTCCCGTAAAAAGAAAAAAACCGGCATGGAAATGCTTGACGAGATCGAATCGCACAGGGCATAAATTTTTTAAGCTAATGAGAAGGATCCTAACTGTCATACCCATACTATGTTTCATCCAGGCGCAGGGGCAGCCTGTTTTATCCGTTGAGGAAGCCATCGCCGCAGGATTAAAAAACAACTATGATATCCTGCTGGCAAAGAATGAAGCCGAAGCGCTGGCCATAGATTACCAATATGCCAATGGCGCTTTCCTTCCGCAGCTCGAAGGCAGCGCAGGAAAGGTATGGAACAGGAATAATTCCCAGCAGGACTTCTTAGATGGAAGAAAAAGAAAGGCCAATGTGTCCTCCGGCAACCTTACCGCCGCCGTGAACCTGAACTGGACAGTCTTTGACGGACTGAAAATGTTCGCGACCAAGGCCAGGCTTGATGAACTCAGGGGGCTCGGAGAGCTCAACGTAAAAACCCAGGCGGTCAATTCCATTGCCGCCATCATTGCCAACTACTATAATATCGTTAGGCAGAAACAACAACTAAAAGCAATAGACGAACTCATTTCCATCAATGAAGAAAGAGTAAAGCTTGCCGATAAAAAGCTCTCCGTCGGAATGGGAAGCAAGCCAGAACTGCTCCAGGCGCGGGTAGACCTTAACGCGCAAAAAGCCTCCCGGCTATTGCAGGAAACGCTGATCGCCCAGTTAAAAGAAACCTTAAATCAACTTACCGCTATGCCTGCGCAGGCGGAATACGAGGTCAGCGATAGCATTCCCCTGCACCTTGGTATTCAGTACGACAGTATCCGTTCGGGCATTGAACAGGTAAACCCGGCTTTGCTGGCCGCAAAAAAGAATATCGGTATTGCCGAACTCTCTCTCAAAGAACGCAAGGCTGAATTGTGGCCAAAGCTTTCTTTTAACTCTGCGTATAATTTCGGAAGGGTGAACAATGCCTCGGTAATAAACCCCGAATTCCAACCCATTTTCAACATGACCAAGGGGCTGAATTATGGCGTATCGGCATCCGTACCCCTGCTTACCGGTTTTAATACCCGGAGGCTGATCAAACAGGCGGGTCTTGAAATCCAGTACCGGCAGCTATCGTACGACAATCAGCAGCGCCAGATGGATGTATCCATCAACAATGCTTACAAGGACTATCAATACCAGAAAAAAGCATTGCAACTGGAAGAGGAGAATATATCGCTGGCAAAGGAGAACGTATTCATCGCGCTGGAAAGATTCCGCCAGGGCGTATCCACCTATCTTGAATTAAGGGAGGCGCAGATAAGCCTTGAAGACGCGTATAACCGGCTTATTGCCGCCAGATACAATACCAAACTTGCCGAAACGGAGTTATTCAGATTAAAAGGGGTATTTTAAATTTAGGGGGCAACCCTGATCGGTTTAATCCGATATCCTACTGGATCGCTCTTCTATCTATGAAAAGGTTAGATAAACATCGTTCAAGCTAATCCCTATTAGGCAGGGGCTTGACAGTGAATCCCTGCTGAACCAGGAGGTTGAGCAGTCCTCTTTCGCCGGGAAGATGCCCGGCGCCCACGGCAAATAAGGTGGACATCCGCTGCATATGAAAAGTCATTTCCGAGGCCCAGCGGATATTTCGATTATACAATAACATGTCCATATATTGCTCCATGCCCGGATCGCTTTTAGTAATCAGCGAATCCATTTTCTCCAGGTCCTGCCTGCGGTAAACATCAAACATTTCCTGGTTTATTTTCCGGTATCCCTCAATGCTATCAACATACAACAAAAGATCTTTTGCCTGTTTTTCATAAGGGATCGAATCAAATAAAGACGCTTGGAATTGAATGGTCTCCAATCCGAGGATCTCCTTATTGTACAACTTATTTTCCTGCATGATCAATTCTTCCATCCCCTTTTTTGTCGCGCAGTCCATCATACCCTCGCCGATCATGGACGTAATAAAATAGGGTTTAAAACGGTGCATCATGGCAAAAGGAATGATCGGGCGATGCTGGTCAAAATAAGCGTTGATCCTATCCATCTCCACCGGGGTCAGCAGGTCCGACAGCTTCAGGCCGTCGTTCATCCGGGCATATTTAAGACCGCCCATTGCCTGGTTAATATCGTCCATATCTACCTCAAAAAAGATCTGGCCACAATCTTTGATCGCTTTTTTTAATGAGGCGCTAAGCTTTGCTTCGTCTGCGCATACCAGGTGCATGGTCCCGAAGACATAAGAAGGCTCCGTTAATCCGCCTCCGCTTACTTCCCATAGCAGGCTGTGATTGGGATTTACCGGCTTGACTGTTTCCTTCTTTTTTGTTGCAGCGTTCCCTGGCTTTGAGGCGGCTCCGGGGCTTCCTTTGGCGGACTTTACCGCAGGCGAAGCGGATTTAGGTTTTGCAGCAGGGGCATTCGTTTTTGCCTGGATAACCTTGCCGGCTTTTGCATCGGTCTCCGCTTTCTTGACCTGGGCTGAAACCCACGATGCCGCGGAAATAGATAAAATAAACAATAACAATTTCCTGGTAAGCATTTAATAAGCTTTAGGTTTAACTCCCAAAACACGCTGATGAATTAAAAATACTCATCTTTCTCTTATTACAAAGTTAATCTCTCTAGCCGGAAGTCAAAACCAGCTCTCTGTCAACAATGACTCATCTCAGATTGTTATCTCCGACCGCAACAGGTCGGAGTTAAGCGAACTGCTATATATCTACCGGAAGGGTGCCGTTTCCCCTGACTTAAGTTTATCATATCCTGTCCGCAACCGCCTCTTCCCCATACATCTGGTCTTTATATTTCAATGATGGCGAAGGAATAAATGGCCCTATGCCCAGATCGTTCCATTTCTGGTCTACCGAACCAATAGTAGCGTCATCGGCGACAATGATATTTGGCCAGTCCCGATGAAAACCATCAAATGCCTTTGTTTTGATGGTGCCGTCGAAGCCCATACAGGAAAATAACTTATTTTTATCGGTTGTTGACGGGCGTTGCGCCAGGATGCTATCGCGCTTAGGATCAAGGTTATTACAAAACCGCCATAAGGCGACAGGAAGATCGTTGACGTCAATCGTATGTTCTACATAAAGGATCATTTTCAACCCTTCTGCTTCTTCCCGAATGCACAATAACTGATGAAGCTCCCGAACATGGCCGGGCCGGTTCTTTTTAACAGAAACGATCAGGCAGGGAATATCTATCTTCAGCAGATCGTCGTTGATAGATGTTATCTCTTCAAATGCGCCGGCTATTTGCTCCTTGTTAAAAGCAATGGGGCGGTATGCTCTATTCTCCGTTTCTGAAATCTCCTCTTCAAATTTTACCGTTCCGTCGATACACATCTTTCCACCAAAACCCAGCTTACTGCAGCTGTGGTCCAGCACATCCATGGGCCCCTGTGAAAAATAGATATCCGTAGCGGGGTTCATATTTCTGAAAACATCCTGCGCCAGTTTCTTATAATCCGATAGAGGATAGCCATCCTTGCCATCAGCTTCGTTTCCGCCGGCGGATACCAGGGCCAGTATTTTGTTAAACATCATCTGGCCGGCTCCCCACATGGCATTCATTACTTTCTGTCCCTGCCCTGCATATTCCTTATGGATCTTCGCGATCACCAGGTTATGGAATACGCCTTCAACGGGCATTTCCATATCCAATATCTCCGGAACCATGGTCATTTTAATAGGCGCTAAAAAAATACGCTCGGTGGCTTTCCCCAACCAGGCGTCTTCCTGCGGAGGGATGCCCACAATGGTCGCCGGATAAACGGCATTTTTTTTATGGGTGATGGCGGTGATATGAAAGCGCGGGTACCAGTCGGGCAGAGAATAATAGCCGGTATGATCGCCAAAAGGCCCTTCCCAGATCAGGTCGTCGGAAGGATCAACATAACCTTCGATAATAAAATCGGCGTCGGCAGGAACTTCCACCCCGGGCTGGCTAATACATTTCACCAGCTCTACGCTCTTCTTTCGCAGGAATCCCGCCAGCATATATTCATCTACATTCTCCGGCAAAGGGGCTGTAGCGGAATAGGCGTAAACAGGGTCGCCGCCAAGCGCAACGGCAACGGGCATGCGCTTGCCCATTTTCTTATACTCATTAAAATGCTTTGCGCTTACCTTATGTTTATGCCAGTGCATCCCGGTAAGCGTAGGCCCGAATACCTGCATGCGGTACATGCCCACGTTGCGCGACTGGGTATTAGGATCCTTGGTATGAATAATAGGAAGCGTAACAAAGGGCCCGCCATCCTTAGGCCAGCAGGTAATAACAGGAAGCCGGGCGATATCCGGTTCTTTCATGGTCACTTCCTGGCACTCCCCTTTCCTGTTTACTACTTTGGGCATCCATGAAGCAAACTGTCCGAGTTTTGGCAGCAGTTTCAGTTTATCCAGGATGCCTTCCCTGGGGGCGGACAATAATTTAAAAAGGGCTTCGATCTCCCTGGCGGTATCGTCCAGTTGGTTAACGCCGAGGGCAAGGCACATCCTTTTTTCGCTGCCATAAGCGTTCATCAGCACGGGAAAATCATATCCTGTATTCTCAAAAAGCAGGGCCTTGCCGCCGCCGGAAGTTTTGCTCATGCGATCGGTGATCTCCGCTATTTCAAGCCGGGGATCGACATAAGCCGAGATGCGTATCAACTCGCCGGCCTGCTCAAGGGTCTCAATAAAATGTTGTTGATTTCTGTATGCCATCAGCGTTCTTAAGAAATGCAAAAATAACGCTATAGCGCTGAATAAACGAATGAGCTACCCCCGCTATGATTCAGTCAATGCCGACATGTCGTATTGCAAGAGGTAAAGCCTCAAATGAAGCGGGCGCCGGCTTTGATTTTAGGGTAATTTATAGTACGCTCTTGGGGCAATCGACGCTTCCTTTATTGTTTTTCTTATTAAAGAGCTTTAGTTTTCCTCCTTCAAGATCTGAAATACCTATGGAAAGCGTTATACCAGAAAAATAGTACCAATCTTTATACTTAGCGCCTCCCCTGACAGCCGTATTAACGGGATAATTGGGGTCGCCGTCTTTTAATTCATCTCCCCGATAAGAATAATCGACAGCTCTTTGCCCGCGCGCCGCCAAAAGCGTGGCGCGGTCAACATAGGTTGTGCTTACATCGTCGAGATAATCGGTAAACAGTTTGCGCATGCCAATCTCATAGCCCAATATGGCATTATCGGTGATCCGAATCCGGAACCCTGCGCCAAAAGGAATGCCGATCTGGTAAAGTTTGTAGGGTTTCCTGTCGGGATACTGTGGTAGTCCCTGCCCTTCCGTGCTCAGGGGTCTTAAAAAGACTTTGTTTCCTGTTAAAGTATCAAAGGTATAAGGGTTAAAATGATATAAGGCAACCCCTGCAAATACATATGGCCATATCTGGTGTTCGCTCGGGTCCATCAATGCATAATCCGCCAGCAGGTTCCCTTCAAAGATCCTCGTTTCAAAATGCAGGTTCCGATGCCTTAACTTACGTTCATTTTTTTTATCATCCCCCGAAACCTTTGCATACAGGAGATTGCCATGAACGGCAAACCGCGAAGTAAGCTCATACCGAAGTCCGGCTCCCACAGCCCCTTTCGATTCATCCATGGTAAAACGTTTACTCTGAAGGT
>JAEUVR010000256.1 GCA_016786785.1 Chitinophagaceae bacterium | reverse complement strand
CCGGAAAGATCATATACCATCAGGCTGACGTTGTCGCTAGCCGAGGCATTGTTGAAATCCACATTCATGAAATCGACGACCGGGTTCGGGTACATCCTGACGCTACCAGCTTCCCGAGCGGCAGCCATTGCCTGATCTGCCGCATCCGCATCGTCGGTAGCGGTAAGGATATTCGCCGAGTTGGGAACATTTACAATGTTATTGCCAACCGTTCCACCCTGGGAGTCATCGGTATATTCCTGGATGATGACCGCGCCATTAAATCCGTACTGAGCGTCATTAGTGGTAGAGAAATTAAGTTTCGCTTCGCCGTTTACATCCGGCTCGATATCGTCGATATACACGATCTTGCTGCTATTCACCCAGGAGTTCAGGTACACGGTCCTGCCATTAACTGTATAAGTGGCGGTATAGTTCCCCTTGGGCCAAGGCGGCGCAGAACTGCCGAAGAAGCCTATACGATAACGCCTAGAGTGATTCAGTCCGGATAATACAAACTGCGATTCCTGGGTATTGTCCAACCAGAAATCCGACTGCATTACAATATCCAATACAATACCGGAATTGTTATTTGTATTGAAGCCCGCGTTAAACTCGCCGTTAAAGATCTTTGTCAGCGAAAGGGTCAGCCCTGTTGTTATGCCAGACTGGTTCTTTAAGCCGGTAAACACGCCAGGGTAAGTGGGAGATGCATAGATATTATTCCAGGGAGCCGGCGCGTTGTCGACGGTATAGTTAAAGTTTACAAGCACGATAGAAGCGGGAGTAATCGCTTTTGCGCGATTGCTGTAATCCGAGTAGGTTCCTCCGGCGGACCTTGCCCTCACCCGGTACCAGTATTTCTTGTTGGCAGATAACCCCGCATCCCTGTAAGTAGAGGTATTGGCAGGCAATCCGATATTCACCACATTCATGGTAAACATTGAGTCGGTAGCCCTGTCCAGCATATAGCCATTTACGGCAGCCTCCTCGACTGTTCTATCCGACCAGCTAAGATCGATGGCCGTGCGATCCACAGGCTCAGCATACAGGTTAATAGGATTCAGCGGCGCCGTCAACAGATTCGGATCGTATTCTTCCAGAACGATCGCATTGAGATAGGTATTCTCCGAGCCCAGTATCCTTAATACCTGCGCGGATATTTGGCCTCCTACCGGCGCCAGGCCGTTAAGATTAGCGGATTGGTTCGTATTGTTCCTGGCATTAAGCGTATCGGAAGCCGTTCCGCCGACATGGTTGTATTGCGCCGTTGCCAATTCTCCGCTGTTCATGCTGCCCACAAATACGATATTATACCTCATATTGTTATTCAGACCAGAGAAACGGATAATACGCGGTCCGCCCAGGTTGTTCAACCCGCTTTCCAGTACGGCATCCGGGAATATGCCCGAGTTATTGCCCGTCATATGTCCCATCGTCGTTACGCCGGTCCACGCATCTACCGTGGTAATGCCAAAAGGCGTGGTATTGTTTTGTTCGTCCTTCAGGTTGGCGAGGGCATTGTTTGACCCTCTCGCGCCCAGCCAGTTATTCCAGGGGAAGGGAGCAGGTTTATCTTCACGACCGAAGTTTATATAGACCGAGCGGGTATTTTTGTCCGATACCGCCAGCACAACATCCTTGGTACTGGACGCTCCCTTATTATCTGTCGCGGTCAGCGTCATCGTAAACCATCCCAGGTGGTCCGTCAGGGGGGAGGCCACGATCCTGTAATTGGCTCCTCCAAGGTGTTGAAGCGTTACAAAGCCGGGCTTTTTGGTCAGCGTTACCGTAACGATATCGCCCGGGTCGTCTGTGGCGGTAAAGTCGAAGTTTGTGGTAGCGCCGGTTTTAGCCACCATTTGATTCGCAACATTGATCACAGGCAGGTTATTGCCGGTGATAATCTTAATAGTATCGCTGGAAGCCCCGAGCCCTACCTGGTTGATGCCTGCAACATAGTAGTAATAGGTTGTTTCCGGCTGCGTATTCGGATCCAGGAAATTCACGCTATCCTTATCCACCTGCGGGTTCAGTAAAGTATAAGCGCCATTTTTATTGGTAGAGCGGTACACGCGGTAGCCGGTTTCATTATACGCCCTGTCTACCCAATTCAACTTCACTCCTGTGCCGAGTATAAATTCCCCGTTAAACTGCAACGGTTTAGCAGGCGCGGTGCCATCATTGAAAAGAGGCCTGATGACCATCGCATTCAGCGCCCCGCCCTGGCTCATTACCGGATCTCCGATCATGGTAATAAATACATAACCCGAAGCATTGGGCTGAACATTCTGAATGGTGGCGGTGTTCTGGGTATTGTTGTAATAATAGAGCCTTGCGGTGTCGGTTCCTATCACATACTGCATGTAAGTGCTGGCGACGCCCGAAGTAAAGCCGCTGAAGAGCGTAAAATCGTACCGTTTGGTCTGGTCCAGTCCCGAAACCCTTAATATCACCGTATCATTTACATTGTTATTAAAGCCCCAGGCCATTGCGTCCTTTAAGATGTTATCCGGATAAACCCCGGAATCATCGCCTGTTATCCGTCCCGACTGGGTAGCAGCCACAGATCCTCTGGTAAAGGCAAAGTTTATGGGATAAACATCTCCCTTGGTATCGGTTATGGGGGCGGCATGTGTAAGCCCGGCTATCACCACATCATTCCACAAAGGAACGCCGCCCGTATTCTGCCTGAAATTGATCTGTATGGGCGCATCTGGTTCAACGTCAGTTACAGTAAGCATAAAGGTCTGGCTTGTCCAGGCGCCATAACCATCGTCTACAAATACCGTTATCTCGTACTCGCCTGAAGAAGCATAATCTGTATGAATAGCTACCGTTCCCGTTCCATTGTTGTTATTGACAAAGTTGGCAAATGAAGGCAATCCTTCGGTTCTCCAGATCATTTTGGATGTGCCGTTCTTATCCGTTGCAGAAACCGGCACATTGACCGAAGCCCCTTCATTGATCACAATATTCGCTATGGCAGGCATTACCGGAACATCATTGGTGTTTACGGCAAGCACAAAGGAAGTAGTATCCTTTCCTCCATTTGGATCGGCCACATATACGTTGATACGGAATGAACCGCGGTTCCTCGAACTCGGGTTGAACACAATAGATCCAGCGTTGCCAGAACCATTCTGCAGGGTTCCGAAAGCGGGCAGTCCGCTCGCGGTAAAGGTCAGCGCATCCCCATCAGCGTCGGTAGCGCTAAGCGGCAGGGTAAATGAGGTGCCATAAAGCATGGTAAAGTCGAGCACATCCTTAATAACCGGTTTACTGTTTAACGTTTTAGCGTTCACTTCCGCGGTAAACGGCGAATTAAGCACAGCCCCCCTGGCTTTCACCTTGAAATAATAGGTAACATTCGCAAACAGGGAAGTGTCTGTAAATGTTTTCTGCGCTCCGCTTCCTCCTTCCACCAGCGCGATCATCCTGTCGTTGGACTTATCGCCGGAAGAACGCCAGATCTCAAAGCCGGTCTCATTTGCAGAGTTATCATTCCAGTCAAGCTTTATCGCGCTGGTAGATAATGCTGTCGCGGCCAGGCCGGTAGGAACGGCCGGGGCGGCGGGCGGCGCCAATGTAGTAGCCGCAGACTGCGTGTTAAACGTAAGCGCCCGAAGCGAAGCGATCTCAGAACCGGCTAAAGCTCCCCTGAACACGTAAATATCATCCATGTTTCCGCCGAGATAGGTCCAGGTGCTTCCGTCATTAAATACGGAGTTAGAGGCTCCGGTGGCCGAAGGATACCCAAACCGGGAAGCATTCGTAGAAGATCCTACGCTGGCGAAAGTAAGCGAATTGTTAGAAGCTACATTTACCCCGTTAAGGTAAAGTTTAAGAGAGGTCTTATCGTACACGACGGCTACATGGTTCCAGCCATTGGTCACCCAGGGCGTTCCGGAAGCAGAAAACACATTGCTGTAGCTGGCGCTAACCCTTGTTCCGCCGCTGGCAATACCTGCTTCCAGCGCGCTACTGTTAAATCGCAATCCCAATCCATTACTATTATCGCCAAACTCAAAAACCATTCGCCTATTCGTGAAAGTGCCGCTGGGCCTGATCCACAAAGCAACGGTTCGCTGATCATATCCTCCGGATATCAGGAAGCCGCCGTTTGTATTGTTCAGCCCCAGGTAACCGCTTGAGGTTAAAGAAACGGAATGCGATCCTTCCTGCCTGGTTGTGCTGAAAGAAGCGCCGGAATTACTGTTCAATGTCCGGCCGGCATCTCCGTTAGCATCGGTATAGTCATTGTTCAGCTTCCAGTTTACTTCGGTATAGTTATACGCATATTCGGATTGGCCTTCGGCGCTTATTGCGCGCACCCTATAATAATAACGCGTGCTAACAGTAAGCCCGGAATCGCTGAACGAAGTAGTATTTGTGGGGACGGAACCAACAGCCGTGAAAACGCCGTTCATTGCCGTAGAACGATAGATCTCAAAGCCGGTTTCATTATTGCTGTTGTCGTTCCAGGTCAGATTGATCTTGTTATAGGATACGGCAGTTGCGGACACCGCGGTAGGCGCGGCAACAGGCGCTTCCTCAAACTCGTCCAGAGCGTAAAAATTCTTGGGTATCAGCTGCCGGGCAATGCCGGTATTGCTCGCCCAATACACTTCCATCAGCGCATCTCCGCCAATCTCGGCAAAGGCCGCGACAAAGCCATGATATCCCTTTGTAAGGAATATTGTTCCCGTTTTGCTCGTCGCTCCATGAGCGCCATCGTTGCTTACCAGCGCGGTAGCGTTAAAAGAATAGGGAACATCTATATACAATTTGCTTCCGTCATCAGAATTGGTTTCAAAAGTATAATTCCCATCGGCGGGAATATAGATCTTGCCTTCCCACAGGATGGCATAATTATCTTCGCGCGCTCCTATATTACTGCCGGCATTGACCGTATCGGTAATTCCTTGTCTTACCGGAGTGAGGGTAGAGAAATTGGGCAGGTTATTGCCAAAAGATCCTTCATAATATTTATAATTGAGCCCCTGCCTGTGGGTAAACGCCACTACCTGGTTGCTGGCAGGAGAGTAATTATTGGCCTTATCCACGGCTTTAACGACAATTGAATAAGACGTTAAACTATCGAGGCCCGAAACGGTAAAGGACAGGTTGGTCGTGCTGAATGTTTTTACGCCGTTCACAAAAATATCATACCGGCTTACGCCAATATCATCCGTAGAAGCCTGCCATTTTAAGTTCACCGTTGTTTGGGTACTTCCCCAATATTGCAGGTTCACCGGCGCCGTAGGGGCAATATTATCTACGATGGTTGTGGCGTCGCTTTCGTTGCTCGCCGCCGCGGCGCCTGTGGCGCTAATGGCGCGGACCACGTAAAAGTATTGGGTATTGGGCGTAAGGTTCTGGTCCATATAGGTAATCACGTTCGGGGCCGTGGTGGTCAGCAGCGTATAAGGTCCGCCGGCCTTAGTACCCCGGTATATCTCAAAACCCGTTTCATTCATGACTGCGTTGGGATTATCGCTCCAATCCAGGCGGATAGCCGTTTGGGAAACGGAGGACGCGCTAAGGTTCTTGGCGGCGTCAGGTTTGGGAGAGCCGGCCGCATTTACGACGGTAAATACCGGCGAGAACTCCGATCCGCAACCATAAGGCTCGGTATACTTCGCCTTATACGATCCTACCGGCGCCTGGTATACCTGCGAGGAATTTACCAGCACATTATCAGAAGCGCGATACCACTGGTAGTTCAAATAACCGGCGGGCATCTGGAGCGGCACTTTTGTATCGCCGTCCAATGAAGGCAATACAAAACTTTTAACGCCCACCACCTGGATAGGAGGCGGTACTGTAGTGGCTTTAGGCTTGATCTCCGCAGGCTTCATAGACCAGGCCGACCATTGGCCCGAGGCTGTTCTCTTAAACCTGGCGCGATAAGAACCAAAGGATTTTACGGTAAGCTCGTTGCCCCCGGCGGCATAATTGATTATAGACGACTGGCCGGCGGTAGTAATGGTATTAACGCCATTCTCCCGGCGGGCAATGGTCACCCCGTCTTTTTGCCACTCATAAGCGGCAAACCCGCCGGTTATACCTATACGGGTACTAATAACCGAATCAGGGCAAAACTCAAACCGGTTAAAGAAAATCAAGGGGTTGGCCTTATGCATATCATTCATGAAAGACACAAAATCCGCTTCCGCCCAATGGCGGTCCCATGAAGAGTGCCCCAGATCAGGATATAACGACTGGCGGATACTACCTCCCAGAGAATTAACATTATCTACCGAATAAGTAGCCTGCGCAGGAGAAGGATTGGTGTCCTTTCCGCCTGTCGCCAGCCAGATGGGAATATGTATAAATGCCGGATAGTTCATTACCAATCCCGCGGCGGAAGTCGGCGCGATCTTGGTTACCCGCTGGGGAAATGATTCTGCCAGCCTCCAGGAGGCCACGCCACCTGCTGACAAGCCATCCACGAACAAACGGTCATTGTCCGCCCGTGCATATTTGACCAGCGAATCAATAAAAGTCATAATAGTGAGGAAGTTCGCATTGGCGCCTCCTCCCCATTCGCCCCAGCAGCCATTGTCCTTAGACCTTAATTGCGGATAAATTAAAAATCCGTCAAACAGGTTATTATCCACTCTTTGGGCAAAAGTATAACCTCCTAAAATCAGTTGCTTTTCGTTATTGTAGATACCTCCGTTAGATGCGCAGGCCACCTCGCCCCCGCCGTGCATAAAAAGCATCATGGGGTATATCTTATTCGCGCTGTCCGGGTTGGAATAACTCTTGGGGAATTTAACCCTGAACGCCAGGCGGGTATCGGTATACCTGATAAAATAAGCTTTAAAGGTTTCGGAAAGCGCTTTAAAATTCCCGGAACCCGTCGATACGCCATTGGTGGCATTGGCTACCCATTTCTGGAGACCAACAATATTGGAATCGGGTTTCTGCTGAGTGCCATAAGCGGCGCTTGAAGAATACCTGACGATCGGATCGTTGGGATCAAATACATTCTGGGCAAGAATATGGCCAAGAAAACAGAGTAAAAGGGCTGAAAAAAGTAAAATTTTCTTCATATAGTTCGAAGGTTAATACGATAAGGGCGATCATAGCAAGCGCAACAGTATGGACTGACGGCTTTCATGACCCAATAAATCGGAGGAATATTGGAGTACGACGGTCTAACGAAGAATATAAAAGTAAAACACGATGGTTTTCAAGGGATGTTGGGGATACTTAGAGGAATATAAGATCAAAATTAGTAATAAATACCAGAAAGCGAAATAATTTGGAAAATATTATTCATCCCCTGCGTTAATAAAAAGCAAAACCAGCCTATTGTATGGATAAAAGGTTATATACGACTAACTTACATGCGCAGACGGGTATGCCGTCTGGATACCGCTCTAAAGAATAGCTATGTTATCGGCTTTTGACGCTTTGTTCCGGATCTGTATTTTCATTGTGCTATATACTTATATAGGCTATCCCCTGCTGTTATGGATCCTGGTCAGGATCAAAGATTTACGGTCCAGGTCCCGGGGTCGCCTGCCTGAGAGAGATATTCAGTCCCTTCCGGCAAGTCTTATCATTACCGCCTACAACGAAGCGGATATTATTGAAGAAAAGATCAGGAACTGCCTTGCACTGAATTATCCCGCCGATAAAATAGAATATATTTTTATCACGGACGGCTCTACCGACGGCACGCCGGAGATCATCTCCCGGTATCCGCAGTTACGCCTGCTGCATCAACCGGAAAGAAAAGGCAAGCTCGCCGCTATGAACAGAGCGGTTGACCATGCCCTTTACCCCTATCTTGTATTTAGCGACGCCAACGCTTTTCTGAACAGAGACAGCATTGCCAATATCGCCCGACATTATGCCTGCAAAAAAACAGGAGGGGTAGCGGGCGAAAAAAAAATATTTTCCGGAGGAGCGGATGGGTCTGTTGCCCGTGGAGAGGGCCTGTACTGGCGATATGAATCCGCGCTTAAAAAATGGGATGCGCGATTGTATTCCGCTATCGGCGCAGCGGGCGAACTATTTTCCATAAGAAAAGACCTGTATAAAAAGCTTCCTGAAAATACGATCATTGAAGATTTTGTCCAGTCGCTTTACCTCTGCATGGAAGGATACCGCCTGGCTTACGAGCCCGAAGCTTATTCGCAGGAAACTGCGTCGCTATCGCTAAAAGAAGAGGTGGAAAGAAAGACCAGGATCTCGGCAGGAGCCTTCCAGGCAATGGGTATGCTGAAAAAATTGTTTAATTTCTTCGCCTATCCTGTGCTGTCCTTCCAGTTTGTTTCGCATCGCATATTGCGATGGACCCTCTGTCCCCTGGCCCTGTTATTATTATTTCCTCTTTCCATGATATTATTCAGATACGGAAATGGATATGCGTTAGTATTTATTGCACAACTTGCCTTCTACGCCTTAGCCGTCGCCGGCTGGTATCTTGCTCGGCAACAAAGCAGCTTTAAGGGCTTCTATGTTCCCTTTTATTTTGTAATGATGAATTACTGCGTTTTTGCCGGCTTTATACGCTTCCTGAAAAAAGCGCAGCCTGCCATATGGGAAAAAGCAGGGCGAACAAAAAGCGCATAGAATGTTTACATGCGCCTCTATATATGCCCGCGGACATTATACCGGTTTAAGCGTATTAAACAAATAATGCGTTTAAATGCGCCCAGATATAGGACCGCCGGCAGGCATTAGCGTCAAAAAGATCTCTAAAATGCTCAAATCCATACCCCTATCGTGGTATTTTTGGGCAATTGGCAAAGATAAGGGGGCTATATATTTGCATTATTCAGGATAGTTGCTAATTTTACCCTCGCAATCCCTCGACATCCTCTGAAACTCAGGTTAAGCAAGGATCTTTAGTCAACCAGGCTTAAAAGACCGCTAATCTGAAAAAATCTGAACTCCATCCTTGATCCTTGACCAACCTGTCTGACCGTCTTTGAAAGACAGTTATGCATGTAACTCCAATACCCTGTTATAGCCTCAGAACTCCTTCCTGTTGAAAAATTGCGATTTTTTTTATTACGATTAATTTTTGACGATGAAAAAAAGGATACTCGCAATTGATGACAGCAAAGCAATCCGGTTCTTGCTTCAAACGGTGCTTGGAAAAGATTTTCAAATGGTAACCGCTCCCGATGGAGGGGCCGCGATGTACTGGCTCTCCAAAAACGGAAGGCCTGACCTGATCATCGCAGACCCGGAATTGCCGGATATGGACAACTGGGAATTAATAGCAGAATTCTCTGACAGCATATTATACAGGGATATTCCCTTATTGGCAATATCTTCCTTAGACAAGGAGCAGACAAGGGAAAAATGCGCTGAATATGGAGTAAAAGAGTATTTCATGAAACCATTTAATCCCCTGACGCTCCTGGAAACGGTCAATAAACTGGTAAACGGCGCCCCGGCAAAATCCGCGCAGCCGACATCAATTTATTAACCCCATGCAACCATTGCATTAAATTTACTGTCACCCTATACGCAGAACTTTATGGAATCAGTTTTACAAAATAACAACTTACAAAAGAAAAGATACCAACGGTACAGCATTCCCAGCGCCCAACCCGAGGAAATTCTTCGCGCTCAGCCGGCCACCCAGCCCAAAAAGGCCGAGTTCTTTTATATAGGTAAAAAATCTGCGCTGATCGATTCGCTGATCCGGAGCTTTGAAAGCGGCTATGCCGCCGAAACCCCCGAACAAGCCTGCGCCATGCTGCAAAGGCTGACGGCTCATTCCAATACCGTTCCTGACGTTATCATTGCCGAGGCAACGGCTAATTACCAGGATCTGCTCCAGTTCCACCAGTTTATTTCGGCTCAGCCCTCATTAAAAAACATACCTTTTTTTATAGAAAGCTCTGCCGCCAGCGCAGATGAACTGGAAAAGATCAAGGCTGGTCCCCTGGCAAATGATATCATTCGCCTGAGCGATATGAGCAAGCAGCGCCTGCTGGCCAAGATCAATTTCTGGAAAAGGGTAAACCAGCGCATCAATACCATGCAGGACGAACAACCCGCGGAAGACCTGTTCCGGGTGCGTCGTTCCGCAGCCGATCTTTCCAAGAGAGCGGTGGACATAGCCTTGTCGCTGATCCTGATGATCGTTCTCAGCCCGGTTTTCCTACTGATCGTATTGGCCCTGAAAATCGAGTCGAACGGACCTGTATTTTATATTTCTAAAAGAGCGGGCAAAGGTTACAGGATCTTTAACTTTTATAAGTTCCGGACCATGAATATCGAAGCCAACAAACATATTTCACGTTTGGCTCACCTTAACTTATACAGTCCCCTGACCGAAGAAGGCCCCGTTTTTATCAAGTTCGATAACGACCCCCGCATTACCCGCCTGGGCGCATTTTTCAGAAAATGCAGTCTTGATGAGATCCCCCAGTTATGGAATGTGTTTAAGGGAGATATGTCGCTGGTAGGAAACCGTCCCCTGCCCCTGTATGAAGCGGTTTCCCTTACTACCGACGAATGGGCAAAACGTTTTATAGCCCCTGCCGGTATTACCGGTCTGTGGCAGATCAAGAAAAAGAACAAATACAGGATGTCTGCGGAAGAAAGGCTTGACCTGGATATCCATTATGCCGACAAATCAAACTTCCTCTTCGACCTTTGGATCATGCTTAACACCCCTGCTGCGGTTATTCAGAAAACCAACGCCTGATCGGCGTCGGGTCTAGCGTCATCCCGTTGCAACGAGGAATAAAAATTTGAAAACGCTTTACGCAACCGTAGCCGGAAATTCAAAATGAGTCCTTCTCCCTAATGAATTTGCATATGTGGCTGATTTGCGCTTATATTGCGTAAAAAGCCGCTTCATGCCGAAGGGAGAATCCCCTCTGATATCTATTGTCACGTTAAATTACAACCAGGTTGAAACCACCTGCGCATTGCTTGAATCGACAAGAAGCCTGCGTTATCCCAATTATGAGATCCTTGTCTGCGATATGGCTTCTTCGGAAGATCCTTCCGAAAGGATACGGAATGGCAATTACCCTCGCGTCAAAGTTTTACTAAGCCCTGCAAACTTGGGGTTCGCAGGGGGCAATAACTGGGGAATGCGGCAGGCTAAAGGGGATTTTATTTTAATCCTTAACAACGATACCGTCGTCACTCCTGATCTGCTCGACAGGTTATTGCAGCCTTTTTTTGAAGATCCGACGATCGGCGCTACCAGCCCTAAAATAAAATACTATTACCGGCCAACGTATATACAATACGCCGGTTTTAACCCGATGAACATGTATACGGGCCGCACGACCAGCATCGGGTTGGGCGAGGAAGACAAAGGACAATACAATGTTTCCAGGGTTACCGCCGGCGCGCACGGCTGCGCAATGATGGTAAAAAAAGAAACGATTGAAAAGACAGGGATGTTCGCCGAAAAGTTTTTTTTATACTATGAAGAATGGGACTGGTCGGCGCGGATCGTCAAAGCCGGTTATAAAATATGGTATGCCGCCGATGCGGAAGTCTATCATAAGGAATCGCAGACGGTGGGGAAGTCCAGCCCTCTTAAAGCATATTACCTGACCCGTAACCGCATACTGTATATGAGAAGGAACGCCAATGTTTTCCAGTTTGCGGTCTTCACCGTTGTCTTTATTTTTTTTATAGCGCCTAAAAGAATAACTTTTTATTTGCTGAAGAAAAAATTCATTCACCTTAAGTATTTTATAAAAGGGATATGGTGGAATCTTCACAACTCCAGCAGATCCCGGATATAAGCGCATTCCGGCATGTTATCAGCTATTGTTCATATTTTTTTTATCCTGCTATTCGTCTATTTAGCGATCAACGTTTTCTACCTGCTGGCGCTATCCATAGCGGGACGCCTGATCAAAAGGACGCCTTATACCCGGCGCCCTGATAAAAAGAGATTTGCCGTGCTGATACCCTCCTACCGGGAAGATGAAGTGATCATCAACACGGTTAAACAAGCTATTGCGCACGACTATCCCGAATCGGCATTTGATGTTTACGTCGCCGCCCATCAGCTAAGGGCCGATACCATGGATAAGCTCAGACAATTAAAAGCGTTTGTTTTTGAGGTCGATTTCGAAACGGGATCAAAAGCCAGGTCGCTCAATTACCTGCTCAACCGGATCGATGGAGAAAAATATGATGCGGCTTTAATACTGGACGGCGATAATATCATGGCCCCCGGATGCATGGAAAAAATAAACGCCGCTTTTCAAAACGGCTACCGCGCAGTACAATGCCATCGCACCGCCAAAAACAAGAACACGGCCGTGGCCTTACTGGACGCCTTAAGCGAAGAGATCAACAACCATTTATTCCGTAAGGGCGCGCGCGCGCTGGGGCTATCAGCGTCTCTTATCGGGTCGGGAATGGCGTTCGATCTCCGAAAGCTTAAGGAAACATATAACAAGCCGGGAATATTGGGAAACCCCGCCTGCGACCGCGAAGTAGATTTTGAAATGATGAAGGCGGGCATCGTAGTAGAGTACCTGGAAAATGCGGATACGCTTGATGAAAAAGTGTCCTCGGGAGCCGTCTTTCAAAACCAGCGTACGCGGTGGCTGGAATCGCAATGGATACACCTTGGACTTTTCCTTTCAGGGAAAGAACGCGTAGCGCATAAAACAAAGGATTACTGGAATAAGCTCTTCCTTACGCTTGTGCCGCCCAGGATCATCTTTCTTGCCGTATTCTGTTTTATCTTTTTTCTGTTGCTCATTGGCGCCCTGTTAAAGAATAATTTCACAGGGATTTCATATGCTTGTTGGGCGCTGTTGTTCATCGCTTATATGCTCTGCCTTTTTATTGCCGTCCCACCCTATTTCTATACGCGCAGAACGGCGATGGCCATCCTCCATCTTCCCAGAATAATTTTCCTTTTTATCAGGGCGGCGCTGCGGGCAAAGCCAGCAAGAAAAGAGTTCGTACATACCCCCAAAACCTTTGTGGGAGAAGAGGATTCCCATAAAACCAGCTAGTAATTCGCCCATTCCCCACTGGTAATTTTACCCGTCGCCGATAGGTTATTAAGCATAAACGCTTAGGCATTGATACGGGGAACATTGCGATTTAAATTTTTAATAGGCTTAACCCCTAAAAAAAGGCATTTACGGCACACGTAATTGGCTCGGTTGATCGTTTCTGGTAGGATTATTGTTTACGAAAACTGTCCGAATTTCGTAAATCCGTTATCCGTAAATCCAACCCTATGAAAAACTCTACCTATTGGTTTAAGAGCTTATGCTTCTTTGTGTGCATTATTGCCGGGTTTCTACCGGCCCATTCACAGCTAATTCCCAAAAGCCTTAATTCGTCCACCGGCGACCTGCTGGGCTTTTTGGAGTATAAGCCTGCAGAATACGACGAAGATGTCAATACCAAGTATCCCATTATCATTTTTCTTCATGGAATAGGCGAAAGAGGAAATGGCACAACGCAGCTACAGAATGTTACCTGCTGCGGACTTCCGAGAATAATCAAGTTAGGACATAAGATGCGTTTTACCTGGAATGGAAAAACAGAAACCTTCCTGGTACTTTCGCCGCAATGCCCTGAAAAGTATGGCATGTGGCCGGCTGTTTTTATTACCGAGCTGATCGACTACGCTAAAAACAACCTGCGTATTGATACAAACAGGATATTCCTTACCGGGTTAAGCATGGGAGGCGGAGGAACCTTCCGGTTCATCTCAACAGCCCCGGAAAATCCCCAAAAGCTGGCGGCCGCCGCTACCATTTGCTCGCCCTGTACTTTTTCCAATGGCGATTATGTAGCCGACGCCAAGCTGCCCTTGTGGTCTTTTCATGCCGCCGACGACAATACAGCCCTGGCTTATTGTACTGAGGCCGCTATTACCCGGATAAATTATGCCAACCCGGAAGTCAAACCGCTAAAAACCATTTGGCCTACCGGCGGACATATTGTGTGGGACAGGGTATATACCGATACCAGTTATAAATATGACGGCGTACTGAATATCTATGAATGGTTCCTGGGACAAAACAAGTCATTACGACCTAATAAACTGCCTACTGCGAATGCCGGTTCGGATATCAACATCACTACCGCGGAAGCCATGACTACCCTCAGCGCCGCTGCATCGACAGATCCCGACGGCCACCTGGTGAGGTATGTATGGAAAAAAATATCAGGGCCTTCCGCAGGAGTTATTACCAATGCTTTCGGGCCAAATGTATCTACCACCGTTACCGGTTTAACAGTAGCGGGCGCCTATCAGTATGAATTATCCGTAGTGGACGACAGGGCGGGCTTTCACAAAGACACGATTATCGTGAACGTCGCTCCGGGAGGAACGCCGCCGGTAAATAAACCGCCGGTAGCAAAGGCCGGAAACGACATTACGATTACGCTTCCTGACAATACGGCTACGCTGAACGGTTCTACGTCTTTTGACGAGGACGGATCCATCGTATCTTATCAATGGGCAAAAACCGCTGGCCCCGGCGCCACTTTCAGCAATCCCAACAGCGTCTCGCTCTCTTTAAGCCAACTGGTAGAGGGCGTATATACATTTACGTTGACCGTAACCGATAACAAAGGGGCGCAGGGGAATGATCAGGTGACCATTACCGTTAACAAGGCTCCGGAAACGCCGGTAAATAAGCCTCCCGTAGCAAGAGCAGGAAATGATATCATCGTCGTCCTGCCCAACAATACAACCACGCTCGACGGCGGCGCTTCTTCAGACGAAGACGGAAGCATAGCCTCTTATGCATGGTCAAAATTATCCGGGCCCGCGCAGTTCAAGATCGCCGACCCGAATGCGGCAAGAACCGAACTGAGCCTCTTAACGGAAGGTGTATATGTATTTCGACTGACCGTAACGGACGATAAAGGCGCATCGCACCAGGATGTAATAGATGTGCACGTGAAGGCAGCGCCGCCGCCGCCAAACAAAGCCCCTGTGGCCCGCGCGGGGAGCGATATCTCCATCACGCTGCCCGTTAATACGGTTGAAATAGACGGATCAGCTTCTTCAGACGAAGATGGATCGATCGTATATTACGCCTGGTCGAAGGTTTCCGGGCCAACGCTTTCCATCGCAAACTCAAATGCCGCCAAGACCACGTTGAACAACCTTTTGGAAGGAGCTTACTCCATAAAGCTGACGGTCAGGGACGACAAAGGCCTTGAATCGGAAGACCTGCTGACCATCGTCGTAAACCCCGCGCCTTCGCCATCCAACAAAAACCCGGTGGCAAGAGCAGGAAACGATATCCATCTCACGCTTCCCGAAAATAAAACGACCATCGACGGCAGCGCTTCTTCAGACGAAGATGGCACGATAACTACTTATCTATGGACCAAACTATCCGGGCCGGCGCAATATAAACTGGCCGACCCTAACGCGGCAAAGACCGAATTGAGCCAGCTTGTTGAAGGCCTGTATATGTTCAGGTTAAAAGTAACCGACAACAAGGGAGCAACGCACCAGGATGTGCTGGATATTTATGTGAAAGCGCCGGCGGCCCCGGCAAATAAGCCGCCTGTAGCAAGAGCAGGAAATGATATTGCTATCACCCTCCCGGTAAATAAGGTAACGCTTAACGGCAACAGCTCTTCAGACGAAGACGGCTCCATCAATTCCTATGCCTGGTCGAAGATCAGCGGGCCTTCTTCATTTCATATTGCCAACCCGAATGCCGCCAGCACAGAGGTTCTTAATCTCATAGAAGGCGAATATCAATTTGCCTTAAGAGTAACGGATGATAAAGGCGATATCGATATGGATACGCTGAAGGTCACGGTTAACCCGGCCCCGGCCCCCGTTAACCACGCGCCGGTTGCACAGGCGGGAAGCAATAAGAATATTACCCTGCCCGTAAATACGGTTTCTCTCGACGGCAGTTCCTCTTCCGACCAGGATGGAACGATCGTTAAATATACCTGGAGCTTTGTCAGCGGGCCGTCTTCCTGGTCAATTGAACAGGCAAACAACGCTATCGCTACTGCAAAGGGACTGGTAGAAGGAACCTATGCTTTCAGGTTGCTGGTAGAAGACGACATGGGCGCTTTAGATGCCGACACCATGACCGTTACGGTAAACAGCGCGTCGGTTCCGCCGCCCCCGTCAAACAAGGCGCCGACAGCAAGGGCGGGCGATGATATAACCATCACCCTGCCTACCGATCATATAACATTGGATGGCAGCGCTTCGACAGATACAGACGGAACCATTGTTTCCTACCAGTGGTCGAAACTAAGCGGACCCGTCCAATATACTATCGAACAGGCCGGCGCCGCCTCGACTGAAGTCCAGCACCTGATCGAAGGAACTTATCAATTCAGGCTTGAAGTAAAAGACAATGAAGGCGCCGTGCATGCGGATACCATAAAACTGATCGTATTGCCCGCCCCCAATATGGCGCCTATCGCAGATGCAGGAAAAGATTTCCAGGTAAGCCTTCCGGATCCAATGATCCAGCTTAACGGGCTTGCTTCTAATGATCCCGACGGAGAGATCGTCTCTTACAAATGGACGCGTATCAGCGGACCGGGAGCCATCACCATTATCAATTCCAATACGTCTACGCCCAAGGTCATTGGCGTATCGGAAGGAGAATACGTGTTTGAGCTTTTGGTAACCGATGCAAACGGAGCGACTTCTACCGACAGGGTTAAGGTTACGGTCATATCCGGAACCAATGAGCATCCGCTGGCAGCGGCCGGTCCCGACCAGACCATCATCAGCCCGTCGACCTATGCGCTCTTAAACGGGGGCGATTCCTATGACGCCGATGGCAGACTGGTAAGCTATACCTGGAAGCAGCTAAGCGGGCCCTCTACGGCGCTGATGTTCACGCCAGATGAAGTGATCACCGAAGTAGAGAACCTCGAGATCGGCGAATACATTTTTGAATTAACCGTAATAGACGATAAGGGAAGCAGCAGCGTGGATAAGGTGCACATCGTGGTATCCAGCCCCGGCAGCAATCTCCGGTATGAAGAAACGGTAAGGATCTATCCCAACCCGTCCAGGTCTTCCGTCAACCTCCAGTTCAACAGCGACAGCACAGGGAAGGCAAGGATTATCATATACTCCGTCAACGGGGTAGCCGTTCAATCCATCATCGCGGAAAAACCGAGGTTTGATTTTAATAAGACCTTAGACGTGCATCACCTGAAAGCAGGATTGTATTATGTAGAAATAATCGTAGCCGACAAACAAAAGATCGTAACCAAATTCATTAAACAATAAAACAAGCAACGCCGACAAGGCATTATATTCAATAAACAGGCGACAACCCTCAATACATAACGAGACGCGCCGGGTTTATCCGGAGATAAGCTAAAGCAAAAGGAGGCTGTATCAAAAGTCGATACAGCCTCTTTTTATTTGGATACCTCTGACGAAGATGAATTTCATTTACGCGATTCCTGAGCTCTTCAAAATACTTTTGATACTTCCTTTTTTATTCACATGCCAGACGGAGATAAATTTCATTTATGTGATATTTTATGCTTTTCCTCATTAAAAAATGCAATGATGTTGCAAATATAAAAAATAGGGTTTATAAAAAAACTTTGAAGCCGAAATTTTAAAAATAAAATGCATTAACCTATTGCTACTTCCGTCGGAACTCCGCGTCAAAACGCGCTTTAGGAGCGGCTTCAGCAGTGTGACTTCATTGATAAACAAAAGCGCTCTGACCGGCTTCTCAAACCTGTCGATAAAAATTATTGGTATAATAATTGCCGGATCGAATACTGTTTTAAAAAAACGAGGAGGCCTTTTACAAGGGCCGCTCACGCCCCTTTCCCAACTGTTGAATAAAAATTAAGGCTTGCTCTCGCTCTGCATTCAGGACGAAAGTCTTACAACTATTTATTTGCTCGAACAACAGAACGATTTAACTACCGCCCATCGTTGCAGGCGCCTTTAAGGCTCTGGTACGGCAAGCCATTGTTAAACCTATTAAAAACAACCGCTATGAGAAAAATGCTGTTTGCCATCTGCTTTTTTGCGCCCTTGCTTTTATTTTCCCAGCAAATACAAAAGCATACTTACGCAAGCAACGGAGAACGTATCGGGTTCCTGGAATATAAACCATCAAATTATAATGCTAAAGCATCAACGAAATATCCGGTTATTATTTTTCTGCATGGCATCGGCGAGAGAGGAAACGGAACTACGGAATTAAACAGGGTCAAGAACATATCTATTCCCCATCATATTGATAAGGGAGAGCTCATGCGGTTTACCTGGAATGGAAAAACAGAAACCTTCCTGGTGCTTTCTCCGCAATGCCCCCTGAAATACGGCATGTGGCCGGTATCCTATGTGGACGCCATGATCAACTATGCCGAACAGAACCTGAACATAGACAAAAAAAGGATTTTTCTCGCTGGATTAAGCATGGGAGGGGGTGGAGCATGGAAATATGCTTCGTCTTCCCTCGCCAATGCCAACAGGCTCGCAGCCATCGCCACCGTATGCGCTCCGCCTACCCTGGTCGACGCGTGTAATATAGCCAAGAGCAACCTGCCCCTATGGGCGTTTCATGCAACCGATGATAAGGTAGTGAATGTTTCTTCAATTCTCAACGCCGTCAACCGGATCAATAGCTGCAACCCGCGGACGCCTGCAAAAAAGACCGTTTGGCCTACCGGCGGTCATAACGTCTGGGACCGCGCCTTCGACTTCAAACATACTTATCAAAACCCGAATGTTTTTGAATGGTTTCTCTCCCAAAACAGGCAGGCTACGTCCCCGGCAAATAGCAAGCCAGTCGCCAAAACCAATAAGACCATTACCCTGAATAAGCCCGCTACTTTTCAACTCAACGGCGCCGCCTCGTATGATGTAGACGGGTATGTTGCACAGTATTCCTGGAGAAAGGTATCGGGACCTGAAGGCGGCTCCCTCTCCACTCCCAAATCCGCCATTACCAACGTATTGGGCATTAATAAAAAAGGCGTTTATCAATATGAGCTGAAAGTAACCGACAACAAGGGCGCCTGGGCCGTCGCGGGCGTTACCGTAAATGTGCTTGCTTCAGCGCAAAACCCCAACACGAACAAACCGCCTGTGGCCAATGCCGGGCCGGACAGAATGATCTCCCTTCCTCAAACGGAAACCTGGGTTACCGGCGGCGCTTCGGCCGATAAAGACCAGGGCGATTATATCTCCTATATCAAATGGGAAAAAATACAGGGCCCCTCCTCTTATCATATTGCCAACCCTCTCCATGCCAACACCAAGATCACCCAGCTCAAACCCGGAACCTATACTTTCCGGCTAACGGTCAAGGATAGAAAAGGGTTATCCGATTTCGACGATGTAAGGATCACCGTGAACGCCCCGCCTGTGGCCAATGCCGGGCCAGACAGAATGATCTCCCTTCCTCAAACGGAGGCCTGGGTTACCGGCGGCGCTTCGGCCGATAAAGACCAGGGCGACTATATCTCCTCTATCAAATGGGAAAAAATAAAAGGCCCCTCCTCTTATCGTATTGCCAACCCCAATCATGCCAATACTAAGATCACCCAGCTCAAACCGGGAACCTATACCTTCCGGCTGACGGTCAAGGACGGCAAGGGAGCAGTTGACCACGACGAGGTGAAAATCACCGTGAACGCCCCGCCTGTGGCCAATGCGGGGCCAGACAGGAAGATCGTTCTTCCTCAAACAGAGGTCTGGGTTACCGGCGGCGCTTCGGCCGATAAAGACCAGGACGATTATATCTCTTCTATCAAATGGGAAAAAATAAAGGGGCCCTCCTCTTATCGTATTGCCAACCCTCATCATGCCAACACCAAGATCACCCAGCTTAAACCGGGAACCTATACCTTCCGGCTCACGGTCAAGGACGGTAAGGGAGCAGCCGATCACGACGAAGTGAACATCCGGGTCATCGATCCCTATAAGACCCAGGCCAGCGTCGCCGCTCTCGCAAAAACCGAAATAGCGCCGCCTGACGCCCTTAAAACGACGGAGCCTGCCAGTATAGAAAAAGAAGCGCAAAACGCGGGCGCCGCTCCTACACCACAGGTCAATGCGTATGCTGCGATGAACATCTATCCCAACCCGGCATCAGGCAATATCCATATCCGGTGTAACAGCATAGCCCCCGGCAGGGGAACGATAACCATTTATGATCTTTCCGGCAGGCCCGTAAAAACTCTTTTCTTCGAAAAGGATACGCAGCCTTTTATTAAAGTCATGGATATCTCTTCGCTGAAAAACGGCATATATGCTATTAATGTCCGGGTAAACAATACCATAGTATCCTCGGGGAAATTCATAAAACAATAAAACAGGAGAAGCGTATGAGATAGCGTTTTCAGGAGTCTTGATCTTTCGGAACTAATTTTAGAAAGCCGAAAAAGAAGAGCAAACTACAACGGCGAAAGCCTTGATCAGCCAGGAATATGATTGCCGCTATGAGCGCCGGGGCCTAACCTGATCGCTAAAAAACCCGCCATGGGCCCCAATATGGCAGATCAGCAAAAAACTCCGCTCGATCAAAAAGGCCGATCAAAAACGCCTACCTGAAGGGTTTATAAAAATAACGGGAGCCGAGGGAAAGCATGTATTTATCGCCCGGCGTATCGCCATAGCAGTAAACAGTCGAATAACTGTCAAGGTCATACGCTTCTTTTATCCTTCTTACCTTTTCAAGGCCATAACAGTTTTTGCCGTCGATATGCCCGGTTATCCGGTTATCCCGCACAACTAAGTTGGTGGCAATGCAAGGGAGTTTCATAGACTCGCTCCATTTGCCCACCCAATCAACGGGCGAAGCAGACACAATCACCACTTCGGCGCCCGCTTCTTTTAACTTCATGATTTCTTTTGCCGCCTTCGGCCTGATCAGCGAGGGCGTTATCTCGCGAACAAACCGCTCGCAACAATCGGCAAATTCCTCAACGGTCATTTTACCAAAGAAATAGCGAAGGATCATTTCTTTGGCGCGCTGGTTAGAAATGATTCCCAGTTTATACGCAATAAGAAAGGGAGCGTGCAACAAAAACCCAAGGTAAAAAGCAATATCCCCCTTGCAATACTTGATAAACTCCAGGAAAGAATCCCTGGTAGTGATCGTCCCGTCAAAATCCAAAAAAGCGATTGGCTTGCTCACCATTCAATCCTTTAATAATGATCCCGGCCCGTCGGCCATATAAATGACCGCTGAAAGCCTGGAAAATAAATTTACTTACTCTTTTCCAGCTACCTGCCATCATAGTTTCATTTTCTTAAAAATGAACTCCGGTATGGAGCGGATAATAAGCATGATCCAACGCCAGATCCCTTTCACATAGACCGTATTCTTTTTATGCGTTACCGCCTTGTATACGGCTTCGCCCACCTGCGCTGGCGTAGCTGTCAGCAAGGGAGGCAGCTGAAGATGCTCGGTCATGCGGGTATAAGCGAACCCCGGCTGGATAGTAGCCACATGGACGCCGGAAGCATACATCCTGTTCCTCAACCCTGAAAGATAAGCGGTAAACCCGGCTTTGGCGCTGCCGTAAAGATAATTGCTCTGCCTGCCTCGTTCGCCCGCTACAGAGCTGATGCCAACGATGGAGCCCCTGCCTTGGGCTGCATAGTAGTTTGCCGCAACGTTCAGTATCGATACCGCGCCAGTGTAATTGGAATGAATGATCGCGGCCGCTTCAGACCAATCCTTCATGGCTTTCTCCTGGTTTCCCAGGTAGCCAAATACGCAAATCGTGATATCGGGTTTGGGCGAAAGATGATCAAAAAACAAAACATGGGCGTCAAAAGAGAGGGCGTCAAACTCCGCCAGCTGAACAGGTATATTATACCGGATCGCCAGGTCCGATTTAACCGGTTCAAGCCTCTGGGCATTGCGCGCGGCAAGCTGAAGCGCATAACCTTTAGAAGCAAATTTTTCTGCAATAGCCATGGCCATATCGGAAGCGGCTCCTAAGATCAACACTGTCGGCATACGGGAGGGAGTTAGTTTCTGGTCAAAAATAACCTGTTTGATTGTATAGAAGATATTTTACTATCAGGATTGTATTTTGCTACGATATTTTTAAATTCTTCCAGGCGGGGATATCCTTTTTCCAAAACCTCCGGTTTCATCCGGGCGTCCTTGGACATGTATAATCTTCCCCCATACTTCAACACGATCTCGTCAAGCTCGTCGAGAAAGGGAAACAGGTCTTTACGTACGGGGAAATCCAGGGCAAGCGTATATCCTTCGTCAGGAAAGGAGATCAGGCTGTCCTGTTTGCCGAAAACCTTTAACACCGCAAGAAAGGAACCCATGCCCTTATCGCTGATGCGATGAAGGATATCGATCAGGCCCTGCTTTGAGGACAGGGGCAACACAAACTGGTATTGCACAAATCCTTTTTTTCCGTATCCCCTGTTCCAGTGAAGGATAGCATCGAGCGGGTAAAAGAAAGGCTCATAAGGAACAATGTTGCTGATGACCTTTTTAAAATTCTTAGCGTAATAGAGAAAATTAAAGGCTTTCACCGTAAAGGTATTCAACGTCCAGGATGGCAGGTTGAAAGGAAAGGCGATCCTTAACTTACGGGGAAGCTGAAGCGGCTGCCTTTTTTGTTTTTCGTTCAACTGATCGACGGTAGCGTGCTCGCCGATGATCAGTATGCCTCTTCCCAAACTTTTCCCTTTGGTAAGGCAATCTATCCAGGCCATGGAATAAGTGTAGCTTTTATACGCTTCGAAAAAGCCGAGCAGCTCTTCCAGGTTGCGCGCCTTCAACTGTTTTTGTTTGATATACGCCGTTTCGATCTTTTTCAGCCCGAATTTCACTCTCGTGATCACCCCCGTCAGTCCCATTCCTCCGCAGGTGGCTTCAAACAGATCGGAACGAACGGAAGGCGAGCAGGTAAGCGTTGAACCATCGGCGATCATCAGGTCCATCTCGATAATATGGTTTGAGAAGGAGCCGTCTACATGATGGTTCTTACCATGCACATCGCTGCCGACCGCGCCGCCCACCGTAATAAATTTTGTGCCGGGCGTAACCGGCAGGAACCATCCTTTCGGAACGATCACTGCTAATATCCGGTCGAGGGTTAATCCGCTCTGGCATTCAAAAATGCCGTTGGCAGCGTCAAAAGAAAGTATTTTGTCGTATTTAAGGGTAGAGATCGTATGCTCAGAAAGCGACGCGTCGCCATAGCAGCGTCCGTTGCCGCGCGGAATAAAATGATCGGTATTGTTGACCAGTTCACGCAACTGCTCGCTGAAGCTGAACGCCCGCTCATCGCTTTTTATCACCGGGTAATTGCCCCAGTTGGCTATCTTTTTTTCCATCATTCAAAAAAAGTTAGGTCGCGTAAATATAAGATCACAAAAAAACTGGCTACCCATAGGAGCAGCGTAACCTGGATAAACAGGTCCTTGTATAGAATCTCTGTAGGAGAACCCGCTTTATTATGAATAAATGTTATCTGAAGATAACGCATGATCCCGGCGATCACGAACAAGGCGGTATAGTACAGGCGGTGCCCGAACTTCTCATAGGTAGCGTCAGAAACCGTATAGTTGACATAAGAAACGATAAGGATCGCGCAAAATAAGGCCAATAAGGTATTCAGGAATTCAAGGCTATATCCCTTCATCGACTTGCGCATATCCGCTCCGGTAGCCGTTTTCAGCAGCACGTCGTCTCTTCTTTTGGCTATTGCCAGGAAAAGGGCCAGCAGGAAGGTCATGATGATAAACCATTCAGTCGTATTCACCGCCGCTACAATGGCGCCGGCCTTCACCCGCAGCACAAAGCCGGCGGCCACGATCAGGATATCAATGATAGACATGTTTTTTAGCCCGAATGAATAAGCAAGGTTCATCACATAATAGATCAGGGCAATAAATAGGAATTTGCCGGTAGGATCGACCTTATATGCAAGGAAACCTCCCGAAAGCGTAAGCAGGACGCTCAGGATAAGGGCAGAAGATCTTTTGACTGCGCCCGAGGCCAGGGGACGCTTGTACTTCTCCGGGTGCTTCCGGTCGTCCTCAATATCCCGGTAATCATTGATGATATAAATACTGCTGGCTAAAAAACAAAACGATAAAAAGCCGAGGACCATCAGGTCCATCCTGCTCATATCGAAGAATTTTCCCGCAAAAAATGAAGGAACAAACAGAAAAAGGTTCTTAGCCCAATGTTTTGGCCTTAAAAGTATAATGTAGTGCTTCATGATTTCGCCCCTTGATTTTTCGGAAGCGCGCCCGCTTTTACCTCAGAAACCAGTAGTAAGCCGCAGCTCAAGCGGGACCACAAGATAGTTCACAAAAGGTTTTGATGCAATATTATTGCCCGTTAGATTTGCAATCGCTAATTTGACCCAAAATTCTATTGATTACCTGAAGACCACTCTTTTATGAAACGTATTTTGTCTGCCGCAGAAATAATATTGATCATCGTCGTTGCGGTCATCCCCCTGTTTCCCAACCTGCCCTACAGGCTTAACAGCTATCTTTCCTGGGAGGGCGCCTACCGCATCATGCAGGGACAAATACCTTTTAAAGACTTCGGCATGCCCGTGGGGTATATGTACTGGGTCATCCCCTCTATCTTTTTTAAGCTCTTCGGCGCCCAGATGATCACCCTTATCAAAGCGCAGCTTTTTATCAACCTGCTGGCGGGATTCGCCTTCCGCTCCATCCTCAGGAACCTGCAGGTTGCCCAGGTAATCCGTTTTGCAGGCATCCTGGTATTCTGCCTGTCTTATTCCCTTCCCAATTACTGGCCCTGGTACAACCATACCGTGATCGTATATGAACTGATTGCGCTGGCTTTTTTAATATCTTTCCTCACCGGCAAGCCCTCTAAATGGCAATACCTCTCGCTATTCCTTTCCGGCGTCTTTGTTTTCTTTTCTTTTTTCACCAAGCAGGACGGCGGGGCGCTGGCTTTTTTACTTTGCCTGGCGCTGCTGGCATATGACGCCATTATTGAAAAAAGGTGGGCGCCGATAACCGTTTTTGTCGGCGCCGTCGTAGCAACGGGTCTGCTCATGATCCTGCCCCTGCTCCCCTATGGCTTCGGCTACTGGTTTAACCATGGCCAACCGCCGCATAGCTCCCGGGTATCTATAACCGATATCCTTACCGAGTTTTTAATATCCTCGCAATGGCTTAAATTTTACCTGGCATTGATCGCGATCATCTTACTGGCAAGCGTCAAAAATCTCCAGGTATTTTTACAGAACAAGCGGCAAATGCTTTTTACCCTCCTCACGCTGGGCATCATTGCGGAAGCCGCCATTTTCCAGGTGACCAGCTACCTGCCGGTAGACAATAATATTTTTTATCATTCCTTTGCCATCGTTTATATCCTTTCCGGCCTTGTGGCATTACTGCCTATTAACATAGATACATGGAAATCGGCGATCGTCTTTACCGCGGCAATCCTGCTCTGGTGGAGCCAGTCGTACTGGAAATACATTGAACGTTTTGCGCTTCCTTCCTCTCCCGAAACCTATACCACCAATACGCATGGCGGATATACTTACGCCGACGTAGTTAACCGGAACACCTATATGATCGAGCTGGACACCACCGCCATCCCCCTGCATCAATGGCGGACGCCGGCGTTACGCTCATTTCATAAAGTATTGCTGCCAGGGCCTACCGTGGACGGCATTGAAAGATTGATGAACCTCGACCTCGTAAAAAACAACAAAAACCTTAAAGTCCTGAACATGTCGGAGCTCACGCCCCTGGCCGCTGAAATTCCATTTACCCTGGAAACCGGAAAAGACTACCCGCTCTGGTTCCATAAAGGAGTGGGCATGTTTGATAAGGAAACCAATATGTTCGTTGACCGCGTCAACAACAAATATTACGACCTGGTCATCTTTGAATACGTGCCTTATTCGAATAATTTTTATCCTTTCAAAGTAAGGGAGGCCCTGCAGGAAAACTACTCCCGTATTGATACTTTCCCGGTCCCGAGAAACCCCTCTTCTCATGCCTGGGTAGAAATATATGTGCAGGAAAAATAAAGCAGATGGGGGGCGCGGCGAACATATTATCCAGTCCGATCGAATACCTGAAAGGCGTAGGACCCCAACGCGGCGATCTTCTCAAAAAAGAACTGAACATCTTTACCTTCAAAGATCTGCTGGAACATTTTCCTTATCGCCACCTGGATAAAACCAGGATAACGCTGATCAGGGAGATAAACCCCCAGATGGATTTTGTACAGGTTTCGGGCATCCTGCTCAATGCGGAGATAGTAGGCAATAACCGGATGAAAAGGCTGGCGGCCACGTTGAAAGACGCTTCCGGCGAACTGGACCTGGTGTGGTTCCAGGGCGTTAACTGGATCCAAAAAGCGCTGATCCCCGGCCAGCCCTACCTGGTATTCGGAAAGATCAGCTTTTTCCAGGGGCAACCCCAGTTATCACACCCGGAAATAGAACCGATCACTCCCGAAAAAACAGAACACAGAAATTTCCTGGAGCCGGTATATCCCAGCACGGAAAAATTAAAGGCAAGAGGACTGGGCGGACGACAGCTTGCAAAACTTACGCATGCGCTTTTTACCATGCTCGGGGAAAAAGATATCCCGGAGAACCTCCCGCCATCGCTGATCAGCGAACTTAAGCTCGCCCCCCGGTTCCAGGCCTTTGTCCAGATCCATTTTCCTTCCTCGCCCGCTCATTACGAGCAGGCGGTAAAAAGATTAAAATTCGAGGAGCTTTTTATTGCGCAGTTAAGAATGGGACTGATCAAAATGCAACGGCATCGTTTTTCCAGGGGCGTTGTATTTGAACAGGTAGGCGAACTGTTTAATACCTTTTATGAACAACGACTGCCTTTTGAGCTCACGAATGCCCAAAAAAGAGTGATCAGGGAGATCAGGAAGGATACCGGAAGCGGAAAGCAAATGAACCGGCTGCTCCAGGGAGACGTGGGCAGCGGCAAAACCATTGTCGCCTTACTGTGCATGCTGCTCGCGGCAGACAACGGCTTCCAGAGCTGCCTGATGGCGCCGACGGAGATCCTTGCCAGACAACACTTCCAGAGCATCAGCGCGTTGCTCGGCGCGCTACCGGTAAATATTCGCCTGCTGACAGGATCGGTAAAATCGGCTGAGCGCAAAAAAATATTAACCGAATTAAAAGAAGGGTCTGTCACATTTTTAATAGGCACGCATGCCATCATTGAAGACAAGGTAGAGTTTAAGAACCTTGGGCTGGCCGTGGCAGACGAGCAACATCGTTTTGGCGTGGCGCAAAGAGCCAAGCTATGGTCCAAAGCAGCCATACCCCCCCATGTGCTGGTCATGACCGCAACGCCTATACCGCGTACGCTGGCCATGACGGCTTATGGCGACCTGGATCTCAGCATTATTGATGAGCTGCCGCCCAATCGCAAGCCCATATTGACCGTGCACCGGTACGATCGCGCCCGCCACGAGGTGATGGGTTTTATCCGATCCGAGATCGGCAAGGGAAGGCAGGCCTATATCATCTTCCCCCTGATCGATGAATCGGAAAAACTGGATTATGAAAACCTGATGAAGGGATATGAAAATGTAAAAGCATGGTTTCCTGAGCCCAGGTATTATATCAGCATGGTGCATGGAAAACAGACCAACGAAATAAGGGATACCAATATGCAACGTTTCCGCGACAATGACACTCAGATAATGGTCGCGACTACCGTCATAGAAGTCGGCGTAGATGTTCCCAATGCGAGCGTTATGGCCATCGAAAGCGCGGAAAAATTCGGATTGTCGCAATTGCACCAGTTGAGAGGCAGGGTAGGAAGAGGCGCGGAAAAGAGCTTTTGCATATTATTAACGGGCCAGGGTTTAGGCAGGGAGGCCCGTGAACGTCTAAACATTATGACGGCGACAAATGACGGATTTAAAATTGCTGAAAAAGATCTTGAGTTAAGAGGGCCGGGAGAAATTGAGGGCACCCGTCAAAGCGGCGCGCTCAACCTGAAGCTCGCGGATATCGTCCAGGACCGGCAATTGCTGGAAACAGCCGGAAGGCTTGCGCTCCGGATATTGGAGAATGACCCTGAATTAAAACTGCCCGAAAACGAAGGGCTGAAAAACTACCTGAAACTAACGGCAGGAAAGACGCCCTGGAGTAAAATTTCGTAAGTTTACGAACAAACGCAAGGGGATATTTCTTATCATTGCCATAACCAGCCCTAACCGCCCCGGGAAAGATAACATTTGCAGGATTTTAACGTTCTTATTAAGTACTTTGTAAAAAAGAAATCTTGGGCAGAAAAGCTTTACTTCCAGCGTTTATCCTCCTCCTGTTCTTTACAGAGATAAAAGCGCAATCCGCTTTTGAATTTATCGAAAACAAAGGCCAGTGGGATAGCCGCGTTCAATTCAAGGGAGAGTTTCCGACAGGCGCTTTTTTTCTTCAGCAGAAGGGGTTTACCGTGTTGCTGAATAATCCCGAGGACCTGCTTCGGTTAGGCGTACATCATAGCCATGATGAAAAAATACCCGGAAAAGGAAAGACCGCCCAGAAAAAGAACAGCCGCCTTGATGTGGGATCCATTAACGATAACAGGAAGGGAAACTCCGACAAAATATTGCGTTCGCATGCGTATGTGGTTGAGTTTACCGGCGCCAGCGAAAACGCGGAGATCGTTCCGGACAAGACGGTACCCAGCGTAAACAATTACATTATTGGCAACGACCCCTCTAAATGGGCGTCCAATGTGAAAATCTATCAGGCTGTTCTGTATAAGAACATCTATCCCAATATCGACCTGCGTTATTATTCCGAGGGCGACCGTCTAAAATACGATCTCATCGTGCATCCCGGCGGCGATCCGCGGAGCATTGTCATGAAATATACAGGCGCGGAAAAATTATCTGTTCGCAATAAGGAGCTGATCATTAAAACCTCTGTGGGAGAAACAAAGGAGATGTATCCTTATACCTTTCAGCCCGACGATGTCAAAGGCAGGAAGGAGATCCCCAGTAAATACATCATCTCCGGGAACAATACCGTCAGGTTCGAATTAGGCGAGTATACAAAAACGGCTCCGCTGATCATCGACCCGACGCTTATTTTTTCCTCCTTTACCGGCAGCACGGCCAACCAATACGGGTTCACAGCTACGCCGGGCCCCGACGGAAGCCTTTATTCAGGCGGCATTGTTTTTGCTCAAGGCTTCCCTACCACTCCTGGCGCTTTCCAATCTTCCTTTCAGGGGGGATCAGGAGCTAAAGGCGTAGACATTGGCATTATGAAGTTCAGCCCCAACGGCTCGCAGCGGGTATATGCCACTTATCTCGGCGGCAACAACAATGACTTTCCCCATAGCCTTGTCTGCGATCCGCAGGGCAACCTGGTGGTCATGGGAAGATCCTATTCCGATAATTATCCCGGAACCAAGGTTCCTACCGCTGGCAACAGAACGCCTACGGACGCCAATATCGTTGTCACGAAGCTTAACAGCAATGGATCGGCATATATAGGCTCCCTGATTATCGGGGGGACCGGTCCCGATGGCGTAAACATTAAAGATCTACAGAACGGAGCGAATCATGGCGGCGAATCACTGGTGAGGAATTATGGCGATGATTCAAGAAGCGAAGTGATCCTTGACGGAAGCAATAATATTTACATAGCTGCGCAAACCCAATCCACAGACTTCCCTATTTATGGAAGCGTTTCCCAGACAACCCTGGGCGGAATGCAGGATGGCGTGGTGTTGAAGATCAACCCCAATTGCACCTCCATTATCTGGAGCACTTACCTGGGGGGAAGCCAGGACGACGGCGCTTTTGTGCTGGAGCTGGACCCGATGACCAACAATGTTTATGTAGGCGGAGGAACAAACAGCCCGAATCTTCCGGGAGATAAATCCGGAACCATCGGCTCCTCTTATTCGCCCGGCAGCGACCCTGCCAATCCCTTGCCCGATGGCTTTGTAGCTATTCTGAACAACAATGGCCAACTGCTTAAAAGCACGTATATAGGCACCAACAAGCTCGATATCATTTACGGATTAAAATTTGACAGGCTAGGATTCCCCTATATCATGGGCATCACCAGGGGCGCCTCCGATTGGACGGTCGTCAATGCCGCTTATTTCAGAGCGGGATCTTCCCAGTTTATTGCCAAACTGCAACCCGATCTTTCGGCATATGTTTATTCTACGCTTTTCGGCAGCGGTTCTTCCAGGCCCAATATGTCGCCCGTGGCCTTCCTGGTGGACAGGTGCGAAAATGTGTATATCTCCGGCTGGGGAGGATGGATAGATGCAAGCAGGGAAGGAGGCGACCCCTATGATATGGCAGGCGTTGCCGGCATGGATGTTACCTCTGACGCCCTGAAAAGCATTACCGATAACCAGGATTTCTATTTTGGCGTGATCGCCAAGAATGCCACCCATCTTTTATACGGCACTTTTTTTGGCCAGGACGGCGGCGCCTATGGAGAACATGTAGACGGAGGCACCAGCCGGTACGACCAGCAGGGAGTCATTTATCAAGCCATGTGCGCTAACTGTTATGCAGAACCGAATATAAGATTCCCAACCACCCCCGGCGTGATCGGGCCGGTCAACGGCACCCGCCCCCAACCCGGCGCCAGGGCCGCCGGCTGTAACCTTGCCGCCGTGAAGATCTCTTTTAACTTTGCAGGCGTGGCATCGGGGCCAAAATCATTTTATAATAATGTCCCCGATTCGGTAGGTTGCGCGCCATTCACCGTTACGCTTCGCGATACCGTCAGAAACGGGAAAACCTTTGAATGGGATCTTGACGGAGACGGCATAACCGATACCATTACCAGCGGTTTTGAACTGACGCATACGTTTACGACTGTCGGCAATATCAGGTTAAGGCAGATCGCCGTAGACTCGGCTACCTGCAATATGCGCGACACCGCTTATATTAACCTTTATGTAAGAAATGATGAGGCCTTTCTCAGGATAGAAACAGAAAAACTCTTGCCCTGTGAAAGCCTGAGCTATGAGTTCCGTAACCTTTCTACCCTATCTCCCACCGCCAAACCCTTCGGCCCGGCAAGCTTTATCTGGGATTTCGGCGACGGCGTGAGAACGCCTCCCATAGGAACCGGCGCGGTAACGCATAACTATACCTCTCCCGGGACTTACCAGGTAAAACTGATCCTGGTAGATCCGGGTTATTGTAATTCCATTGATTCGATACCCCTGGAACTGCGCGTGGCGCCGTTGGTAAAAGCGCAGTTTGAAACGCCTGATACCGGTTGCGCGCCTTATGAGGCCGTGTTTACCAATACTTCGCTGGCAGGGCAGATATTTACCTGGGATTTCGGCGATGGCTCCGGCTCCAACGAGGTTAATCCCACGCATCTTTACCAGAACCCGGGAACCTATACCATCACCTTAACGGCGTTTGACGACGGCACCTGCAACAAAACGGATTTTACCCGTAAAACCATAACGGTTGCCAGCAAGCCTACCGCTGCGTTTACGCATACTCCCGTTGTTCCGCAAGTGAACACGCCTACTATATTCTATAACCAGTCGTCCCCCGACGGCGTCCTGTACAAATGGCTGTTCGGCG
>JAEUVR010000234.1 GCA_016786785.1 Chitinophagaceae bacterium | reverse complement strand
CACATAATCGTAACCCGGGTATACCTGGAAGTTCATGTTCACCGGTTGTATGGAATACCCATGCACCAGGTCTCTCGAGGAGATATGAAACTTGTACGACTGGTCCTTTTGCAGGATCAGGACCGGGCTCCATCTCCACATTTCGCCCATCACAAAAACATCGCTGTTGGGCTCCGGGCGCACGACGGGGATGCCGTTATCCGAACCGACCATATACTGTTTTGTATAGGCTTCGCTAAGCTTGGAAAATTCCGCCGTACTCGTGCGATACGTGATGCTGGAAGGATTCTGCTTCCCGTAAACATGCCACATGACCATCCACACAAACAACATGATACAAAGAACAAGGGCTACGATCATCCACATCTTTTCATCCTTGGATACTTTTTTGTAGTACCATCCCTCGGCCGGGCTGAATAAACTCATATGCAGGGGTTTTAGGTAAGGAATTTATTTGAGCAGGGGTTGTTTGATCTCTTCCGGTATGGTCGGCAAATTGGAAAGCTCCATTACGCCCCATAGGAGATAGAAAATAGCATAGATGGTTACGCCCAGGAAAAGCAGTAACATAAAATCATCCATGATCATTCTTCCGAATGGCTTTTTTTTACTTTCCGGCTGCTGATCGTTTTCCATGTTGATCGGGTTTAACAGTGAATAACTATTGTCTCGATCATAAAACTAACATGGATGCTCATACAGGCGAACGCAGAGTAGCGGATAAATGTTCGGAAAAATACGTTTTCGTATTTTTTTTGGGATAAATAGCGTTGTGTGGCCGTATTTAAGCTGCCACGGCCATATCCAAATATTCATTTGGACCATTAAATATCCAGGGAGTTATACCGCTTATTTGGGGAGCTTGAATAGTCTGTATTTTTTTCCTCGTCGGGCAACGAAGAATAGCCGGCAATAATCCGTAGCCTCTCAATATCGAGATAGCTGAACGTTCTGGCAACGCATTTGATCAGTCCTTCTTTTTCGAAGTCGTTCAGTATTTTTGAAACCTGTTCTTTGGTTGTATCTGCCAGGTCGGCTATCTCCTGCCTGCAGAAATCGATCTGGAAACTTAGTTTTGTTTCTTCATACTGATAAGCTTCTGCTATCATCAAAAGCGCTTCCGCCAGTTTTTCCCTAACCGTTTTATGCGCGAGGTTAACGATCTTTTTTTCCACGAGCTCCAGCTCGTCCAGAAAGCGATTGACGAGTTGACGCTTAAGTTCCGGACTTCTATCGGTGATTTTGTTAAACAGGTTACGCGAGATATAACAATACGACACGTCGGATGCCGCAGTTGCGGAGAACGTGTGAAAGGCATGACTGGCATTGGCCCTATGGCCGAAAACAGCGCCCCTGCCGGCGATCTGGAGGATCAGCGGCCTGCCCAGCTTGCCGTTAAGCTCCACCTTGAGCAGCCCCTGCTTTATAAAGCAAATGCCGCGAACAGGATCGCCTTCCGAAAAAAGCCTTTCTCCTTTTTGCAGCGACCTGGGATATTTATAGGCGCTGATAGCCTTGAGGGTAGGCATATCGCAGGCGCTAAGGAGAGAACAACTCCTTACTTTACAGGTAATACAATTGTAATCTGTCGCCTCCATAGTTTAAAAGAATATTGACAGCGGCTTAAATAACTTCAGTATTGCAGGGACGGCAATAAACCTTGAATTGGCCGCTGCCAGCATATTTACATTCCTGTTTACACAGCAAAGACTATTGTAAAATCCATGTTTTTATCTATCCTTTATATGATCCCGGTTAGTCGGCCGGCTGATTTTTATTCGTGCGCCGCAGGTAATCTATCGAATACGCCGGGCTGTCGCCGTTGAGGAATCCTCTCGATGGTCATTAAAGAGTTTACGCGCAGTGTTAAGGAGGGTCTGGGCTGGCAAAGCAAATATAAGCGCAGGAACCCGTATAGGGTTCATAACGGTTAGCGAGGATATCGCAAATCATTCCACGTTATAGCGTCTGGAGAAAGAGATTCACGGAACTAAAGAAAGGCCGGCCAATACGGCAAAGTGATCGGAAGGATATTTTCCGCGATACGTATCGGTAAGGATCCCCCATCGGTCTGCCTTAAAATGTTTCGAAATAAAAATATGATCTATGATTCCCCGTCCAATGGATTTTCCGAATCCATTTGTTGATCCGTTATTCTGATAGGGGTCGTTCGCTGAAAAATAGGAATCTTCAAGAATCCCTGATCGCCGGATGATCAGATAAGGCTCGCTCTTCATATTACTGTTAAAATCGCCCGTAAAAATGACGGGGTCGTTGCCAGCGATATCTTTGATCCATTCTAAAGCCATCTTGCTGCTTTTCTGCCGGGCAATTTCTCCCTTGCTGTCGAGGTGAGTATTGAAGAAAAAGATTACACGGCCCGTGCTGATCTCCTCTAATTTCACCCAGCTCAACATCCGGTTCGAGCAGGCGTCCCAGTCATATGACGGCTTTTCGGGCGTTTCTGAAAACCAAAGATCCCCGCCTTTCAGCAATTTGTATTTCTTTTTCTTGAAGAATATTGCCGAGTGCCCGCCGAAATCTCCCCGGTCCTCGCCATACCAGCTATATTCCGGAAGGGACGCCTGCAATTCATCTAATTGATGACGCATTCCTTCCTGGGTGCCTAAAATATCAAAATCATGAAACCTGATCATACTGGCAATAACCGGCTGTCTGTCGACCCACAAATTACCAATATCCGTATCCTTATCCAGTCGTATATTAAATGTGCCAACGATAATCTGCTGCGAAAATACCTGCTTCGGTAAAGCCAACCCCAGGTATGCAACGAAAACATATACTATCCAACGCATATGATAAATCAATTTTAAGCGCAAATCAAATTGTATAAATAAACCAATCTTATATAGCATCATTTGATCCAGGGTCCTGTAATGGCCAAAGTAACTCCGGGATGGGGAATATTTACGAACAGGGTTTTACCAGAAGGCGAAAAAACAAAGCCGCCAATTTCTGATCCGCGGTAGGCAATATTCTGCGCCAGGGGATAGGTTTGCCCCTTCAGCGTAACGCCGGTAATGCGCGCGTCCTGGCCTCTCTCGCTGAGTAGGATATCTCCCCAGGGCGACACAATCAGACCATACCCGTTTTGTAACACCGAGAAATCATTGGGTTCAAAAATCAGTTCAATCTTAGCTCCTTTTTCCTTCGGCTGCCCTTCATTGACGGAAGGAATGTATCTGAATACCTGCCCTCCGCCTCTTTTCCCGCCTGAACTCCCGGCTATAAAAATCTCGTCTTTATGCCGCCATATGCCGGCGGCCGAGCTAAACCTCGCCGCGCCATTCTTCCAGGCTCTCATTCGCAAATCATCATTTGGAGATTGCGGATCATCAAGGTCGATCCACTCCACATCAAATTGTTGGCGCATCGGGAACTTAGGCGATTTCAAACACTCCCAGTTCCTTGTATCCGCCGAAGGCCGGTTTTTAATTACCATAGCTTGCAATTTCCCGCCTTCGCTCAGCTTGCCTGCTTCGGGCAACAGGTAGCGATACAACACGCCATTGATCTCATCTTCCGTTTGATATACCACGGGCGCCGAGGAGTGAAAAAGCAAGGCGTTACGTTTGAACCTTCCCATCGACCTTACCGGAACAGGTTCTTTCACCTGGTCCATCGCAGCAGATGCGCTTACTTCAAATGCATAGCCGTGATCCTGCCGTAAAACGCCGTCTTCATTCTGTTTATCAAGATCGCCTTTTCGCAGGCTGCTGTTTTCACACGACACCCATGTATTCCATTTTGTGGCGCCTCCGCAACTGTTATTGATCGTGCCCGTTATATTTAAAAATTCCTGAGCCGGCGCCTGTTTCTTTTCATCGTAAACCAATGTGGTAACGCCGCCCAAACATGCAATATCTCCCACGCTGTCGTCGTAGACCCTGCTCTTCTCCATGCGTCCAAGGTTAATATTGTTTCTGCCAAAAGCCCCTGCGCTGTCGGAACCGGGCGAGATCCTGTGATTCCGGACCAGGATGACATTGTCGTGGTCAGATGCGAAAGACCCCATGCCATATGCCATTGCAGGAGTCAGCAATCCATCGTCCATAACGTCGCCCGCCCTTGAAATTACTTTGGCAGTAAAGCCTTGGGGAAGGCTCAGTATACTCCCTTTTTTATACGCTAACGCGCCAAAACCCGGCTGTTGACGCTGGCTGGCCGCGGCCGTGGTAAATCCTCCAAATCCACCCATCAAGCCCAGCCCGAGGATGCCGTTCGCCTTGATAAATTGTCTTCTGCTATTCATGGCTACAAACTATAGTTTATGATTGAAATGCGATTAAAAGGGCGCTCTCTTTACATACTTGGTCATGTGATGAGCTACCCCATTCTTAAATTCGTAATTGTGCAAATAAACGTCTGCAGATTTCGCCGTTGGAGGAAGATTCTCTCCTCCGCTGTTAATGCGTATGATCCAGTACTCTCTGAACTTCCATATATTGATAAGGCCGGCGTCCCCTTCGAGCAATGTTTGGAATTGATAGAAAAATTGAACGCGTAAATCACGTTGCGTAAACCGCGTCGTAATAACATGATATTTTAATAACTTTTGGAGTATCTCTACGGGAACATCATCCAATGTAGCATATCCTTCCTTGGACAGAAATTCCTGCATGGCCTCATTTCTCAGCAACAATACCGTTTTGTTATCTTCTCCTCCGGAAAAGACCGGCTCCATCGCGGCCCGTTGCACAGCCGCCGTCATCATGGAGAACTCGCTGCGACTGGTCATAAATTCATATATAGACATATTAAATGGCGCCGCTACAGGCGGATGATCGTTTTCATCAAACTCAAACGACTTCTGCAACTCCAGCTTTTTACAACCCTGGGATAGGATCAGGGCGGCGAAAAAGATCATGAGATTTAGCGCTGGTTTCATATTTCAGTTATTTTTTAAACGTAAATAAGCTATCAATACCCTTCATTCTGTTGGATATTCGGATTCCGGTTCAATACATTCTGCGAAACCGGCCACAGTATCTTTCGCGGATCATTCATACCGTTGATCGGCCCCATCACTTCAAACACTACGCCATTCCTCACCAGGTCCCAGTAACGCTGCCCTTCGCCCATCAGTTCGAACTGCCGTTCGTCAAGTATCATATTGCGCACGGTAACCTTGTCGGTTATATGCTCATCCACCGCCGGCAATTGCCGGGCGGCCCGGATACGATTAACCAGCTTAAGGGCATCTTCAGGATGATCTCTACCGTTCTCGGCTTCGGCTTTCAACAATATCAATTCAGACAGTCTGAAAAAAGGAATAGACCTGTCGGTGGTAGTCCCCCAAACCTGCTGGACATTCCTGTCGTCGAATTTACCTGAGTACTTGGTAAGGATTCGAAGCGGCGGGAAAGCCTGCACATTTACAACCTCAATATCAAAGGCTGCAGTAATCAAGGTTCTGAAATCGCCCGGAATGATGGATTGCCATTTCGTTTCCAGCTCTTCTCTCGGAACAAGTTTGGGCGAGTTGTTCACAAACTGGCTAATCCCGTTAGCGCCATCTTCATTATAATTCCAGGACAGGCCAAAAACAATTTCATTGCTGGTCTGCGCTCCCCGGAAAATATCAACCCATCCGGACTGGGTTGTTTCGAGCCGATACCCAAAACTTTCCAACCGGGTTATAGCGTCAATGGCCGTATTGTAATTACGATGACTACCAGGCCACATAAAAACATGCGCCTTTAATGCCAGTATTGATCCAAGGGAGATATACTTCAGGTTTCTCTGAGTGGTCATCCATCCTTCCGCCTTTTGAATATCGGGTATAATAATCTCGTTATAAATTTCTTCAACGGGCGAACGAGAAACATTCAAGTCGCCGCCCAGATCTTCAACCGGCTCCGTGACCTTGGGAACATTGCCCCACACGCGGACGGCATAGAAATATAAAAGCGCCCGAAGCGTATGCGCTTCCGCCAGCAAATTATTCTGACCCGAAAAAGAAGGAATGGTAGGGATCTTAGCTATGGCCACATTGGCTGTCGCTATTGCCTTATAAACATTACCCCAATCGGCGGACGCGGTGGACGGCGTCAATCCATCGTCCAACACCTGCTGGATATTCGTCTCCGGTCGTTCGTTCTTACCAAAGTTATCGGCCCTGAGTTCTCCCCATCTCCAAAATTCCTGCCGGAAGGCCGTTTGGCACGCGTCATAAATCGCAGCCACTCCCAATTCGGCATTCCCTGAGGTTTTCCAGAATGCAGCGGCGCCCAGTTGGCTGGCCGGCGGCGTATCGAGGAACTTTTCGCAAGAGCAAAACAATGCAGTTGACAACAAGAATATATAAGACAGTTTCATAAGCATCTTTTAAAAATTAACGTTTATGCCCAGCAGCAATTCCCGTTTTCTAGGATACCGCGACATATCCACTCCTGCGCTCAGCGTAGTGTTGTTGTCCGCATTTAACTCCGGATCCACTCCCCTATAGTTGGTCCAAACGAGGGGACTGTTCAATGCCGTATAGACGGTTAATAAAGACATCCCTGCTTTCTTAAGTAACGGGCCGGAAAAAGCGTACGACAATTTCACATTCCTTAACTTGATGTAATCGGCATCTTCAATCCAGTAAGAAGTTGGCGCTGTTTCTCCCAACTGGTTTTGGTTTCGCCTTACAAACCCCGGGAAAATGGCATCCTGATCGCCGGGACCCTGCCAGAAATTCTCCAACACATAGGGAATAGGCGTTAACGCGTTGGCTCTCAACTGAGAGGTCCACTGCATAAAATTGTTGTACACCTGAACGTCAAACTGAAAATCGAAAAGAAAAGAAAAAGAAAAGTTCTTATAGGTAAATTCGTTCCTGAACCCTCCATAATATTTTGGATAAGGGTTGCCCAGTATTTCCCTATCCTGTCCGTCGATCACGAAATTACCGTCGTTGTCCTTCCAATAAAAATCGCCCCCTTTTGAAACAACGCCCCCGACTGAAATTCGTTTTACTTCTCCGGCGTAAGTTTTGCCATCCAACTCGTAGCTCACAAAATTTCCATTTTCAAACTTCGGATCGAGTCTTTGTCCCTGCGGGGTAAAAGCATTGGACTGATCGTACGGGAATACGCCGAGGATACGATATCCGAAAAAGCTGCCCAGGGGCATGCCTTCCTGCGTAATGTGATTGGCGCCAATAATGGGCACTCCCCCAGCCATCTTTTTCACTTTTACGGTATTGCGGGATATATTAAAGTTGGTCTTCCATCGAAAATCGCCGCTTTGATAGGGAATTGCCTGCAAAGCCGCTTCAAATCCCTTGTTCTGCACATTGCCAAGATTTACGCGCACATTCTCAAGGCCTGTTTCTGCGGGTAAAGGCTGGTTGGCCAGAAGGCCTCTGGTGTCCTTGATATAAAAATCAGTAGTCAGGGTGAGCCTTCCGTTCAGGAAGGACAGATCGATGCCGATATTCTTCTGAACGGTTTCTTCCCATTTAATACCCGGATTGGCCAGCCGCGCCGACAATCCCGTGCCGTTGACCCCATTATAAAAATTTCCCGTAGTAAGCAGCATATCAAAATCGCGATTGCCGATTCGTTCATTGCCCGTTATAGCCAGGCCTGCTCTTATCTTGGCGTCGCGGATAAAACCAATCCCTTTCATGAAAGATTCCTCGCTGAATCGCCAGCCCATCGAAATGGATGGAAAATTTCCCCATTTGTTCTGCGGGCCGAACCGAGAGGAGCCATCGCGCCGGAAAGTTCCGGAAACCAGGTATTTATCCCTGAAGTTGTACGATACCCGCGCAAAAACAGACGCCAGCGAATGATCCTTTTCATTTCGTGTATAGGTATCAGATATAATAATTTCAGTCGCGTTGTTCAGCGTAGAAATGAGGCCATTGGCTAATATCGCGCTGATACGCTCTTCCGGATTGTTCCATTTCTGCGCGCTAAATCCCGCGACTCCGCTGATTTTATGCGATCCGAATGTTTTGTCGTAGTTAAAGAAGCTTTCATGAATCCAGTTCCACCCGAGAGAAGACTGAAAACTCGATCGTACGATATTGTCTTTGGCAAATACATATTCGGGAAAGAACCAGGAGTTGCGGTAGCTGTTGAATTCGACTCCAATATTCGCGCGATATTTTAAGTCTTTCAGCAACCTTATCTCGGCGTAATTAAAGATATTTCCACCCAGATTCGACTTCATAATATCCATCAGATCGTATTCGCGCAGCGCGTTTGGTTCTCCCCGGTAATTTCTTGTATTATCCAGGTAGGAGCCGTCAATCTCGTAGATTTCGCTGAACGATGGTTTGCTTAGCGTTTGGCCAACCAGGTTCCGTTCGATTTCTTCATCTATATTTTTTTGCTGGCCATACGATAGATTCAGCTTTGTCCCCACGGTGATCCTATCATTGAAGCTGTGATCTATATTGAGCCGGCTGGTTACCCGCATAAATTTGGTGGTGCGTATGATACCCTGCTGATTTTCAAATCCGGTATTCCAGTAAAACCTCGTTTTGTCCGACCCGGATAAGAGACTTACATTAACCTGGTCCCTGTGAGCCGTACGATACATCAGGTCCTGAAAATTGTAGTTATTGTGGTAGAGTTGATTCAGCGTATCTATCATGGGCGTTGGAAGATTGCCCTGAAAAAGCTCATACTTTAGTCTTTGATTGGTCGTAGCCACGGGCATTATACGCGCCTGGCTTATGCTTTTAAGATAGCTAACATTTATCTCGGTCTTTCCTTTCTGGCCCGACCTTGTAGTGATAATGACTACCCCGTTCGCTGATCTTGATCCGTATATGGCAGCCGAGGATCCGTCTTTCAATACTTCTATCGTCTTGATATCATTAGGGTTGATATTATCAATACTCTCCACAGGCTGCCCGTCAACGATATACAGCGGGTTTACTCCGCCTTCAAAAGTAGACACGCCCCGTATCCGGAGCGAGGCTCCTGCGCCCGGCGCGCCCGATGATGTCGTAATCTGTACGCCGGACATCAGGCCTTGCATCGCTTCAAACGCGTTTGTAGGAGCCCGTTGCGAAATTTCCGACGCATTCACGGAAGTAATAGCGCCCGTCACATCCCTGACCCGGGTTGTGCCATATCCAACTACTACGACGTCGCTCATGCCGGAAGCGTCCGGCTTCAATACAATATTCAACGTTGTGTTTTCCGAAATCCGGTATTCTTTCGACTCATAGCCTATGAAGCTAACCACAATGATCGCTCTGCGGTTTGGCGCCGCGAGGCTGAAAGCGCCTTTGGCGTCCGCCACAGCGCCTTTGTCCGTTCCCTTGATCTTTATAGACGCTCCTTCGAGGGGAACGTTCTGCTCATCTACAACGCTGCCTGTTACAATGATATCCTGTACAACCTCAACGCGGAGCGGGTCTATATCGGAAGAAAGCGGTTTCCGCGCGATGATGATATTTTTCCGCTTCACGGTAAAAGAAAGCGGTTGCGCTTTAAATACCGCCTTTAAAAAATCCTCCAGTTTCATATCGGAGGCCGCGATGGTTACGGGAAGCGAATTCCGGATCATTAGTTCATCGTACAGAAAAAAGTACCCGGTCTGAACCTCAACGGAATCAAATACTCTTTCCAATGGAACCTTTTCTCCCGAAAAGCTCACTTTCTGCGAAACAGTTTTCGCGCTAACATGGAGAAGAACGGCAGTGAGAAAAAAAACAGTCAGCTTCATCGCCAGTAGTATTTGGTTTATTCTCTTTGGTCGCGTCGGCCTGATATACAACGGGGGGAAAAATACATGGGGGCGATCCGGACTACCGATACCGCCTGGCTGACGCGGAATGTCAACATTTTTCATATTTTTACTACGTTTTGGGTTGATTGGCAAAAGTTCGCAATACTATAAGGTCATCCCGAAACATCTCCGGAAGCGCCGCAATCGCTTCCGGTTCCTTTTAGGAAACCCTGAACGCTATTTTATATTTTTCTTATTAGTTACCGACGATCACTTTCCTGCCTTCTATCTTGCAATATATCTCAAGGGTTTGCAGTACGTCAAGCAATTCGGGAAGACTAAGGTCCATTGACAATTTCCCCTGGAATCTTCGAACAGGAATATTTCCCTTATAGCTGACATCAATATCGTACCAGCGTCCCAGCTGTCGCATTAGCGTAGGAAGATTGGCGCCGTTAAAATTAAATGCTCCGTTTTTCCATGAAATATCCTGCTTGATATCGGTTCTGCTCACCTTTCCATTCACGTAAGCTTCTCCTGGTTTTAGCACCTGGTTGCCGATCCTTATGGAACCTTCGAGGAGGGAAGCTTTCACATAAGGCTCATCCGCATACGCATTTACGTTAAAATGAGTGCCCAGCACTTCTATTCTGTCCGGTAAGCCGCCGGCATTTGAAAAGTTCACAATAAAAGGCGTTCTTCTGTTGGAGCCTTTCGATATAGCAGGCTTTATTTCAAAATACGCCTCGCCCGTTATCGACACCGCCCGGCTGCTGTCAGGAAACGAAGCCGGATAAGTAATAGAAGAAGCAGCGTTCAACCAGACTTTCGAACCGTCAGGCAGAATTAACTGGTACTGTCCGCCTCTCGGCGTTTGCATAGTATTATAAAAGACCTCTCCCGTATCATCGGTTTTTACCGGCCGGTACACGATACGCCCGTCGGAGAGCTTTTCTACGGAAGACGGCCCCTGCGTGGCAAGTAAACCGCTACCCGCTTTCTCCAGCGAAATCTTCGATCCGTCGGCCAGTACAAGAAAGGCTTTTTCACCTCCCGGCGGAAAATCAGACGGGGCGGCGGGCGGCAAACTAAACTGCTGTTTTACGACGTCGCCAGAGGAGCCCTCGCGGTAAAAGTAAATCCCAAGCGCGCACAGCGCCAGGATTACAGCCGCCGCATATCTCATAGTCCGCCGAAAGCTACGGATAGGCGCCAGGCTCCTGGCTTTACCGGCCTCGGCTAATATTGATTGTACCACCACGTCCCAGTATTCGGATTCATATCCGGGATCTGCTTCTTCACGGAGCCCTAACTCCTGAAGTATGCGCGCCAGCCCGGCATCATCGGAATATTCTCTTATTATTCCGAAAAGCTGCAGCTTCTCCTTTTCAGTGGCCTGATCATCAATATATCGTTTCAATAAATACCTGACTAACGCTTCCTCTTTCATGTCGGCATTTTATCCCTTATTCTTATAAACACTCCCGAGTTGCCTGGAAGGGCGGCTCATTCATGAAAAAATTTTATGATCGCAAGAATATGGAAGAAAGATCCCGTACGCTGGTGCAAGTGCTGGCGCACAAATCGTAGAGCTATCACTAAATGGTCCTTGACAGTATTTGTTGAAATGCACAGCTTCTCCGCTATCTCCTCGTAGCTAAGCCGATCATGCCGGCTCATGCGAAAAATAATTTGCCTTTTTGGCGGCAACCGCTGAACGGCCTCTTCGATAAGCGAAGCGATCTCTTTTCCCTCCAGTTTCGCGGTAAAATCAGGAGTATTCGCCGAAGACGATGATTTTGAATAGGCATTGATCTTCCTGGCTTCGTTGGCTGCATTACGTAGATAGGTAAGCGATAGATTAGACGCTATCAAAAAAAGCCATCCCTCCGGCTGCTCCATCTCCGCAAGCTTTTGACGATTTAACCAAGCCCGCAGGAATACTTCCTGAACGATTTCTTCCGCAACGGCGGCGTGTTTGGTAACCTTTTTCACAAAGGAAAAAAGCCTCGCATTATAATAGTGAAACATTTGGGCGAACGCAGCATGATCGCCTTCGGCAGATTTCCGGAATAACTCATTCCGTTCATATGGCAAACCAGTTCCCAAGGAAAAATCAGTTTTACCTCGCAAACATATCCCTTTTCTTTTATACCTATTATTAATTTAATGTGTCTTGCTATTAAAAGCTCAAAGCATGTTTGATTTGAGCCAGTTTTTCCTGTTTAGAGGAGTGATCCGGCGCAAGATTGACTTAGAAGAGCGTTTTGATACCAGTCTTGCAACAGCTCTTTATAGGATTTTGCATGGTTCCTTTTGAAAATCCAATGCTTCCACCAACGTCACAGGACAGCTCATCTATTTTTCAGGAAAAATCCTTGAAGCCCGGGCGTATGTTCAGGAAATGGCGTTTTTTATAATAGACAAAACGCTTTTTTGGAGAAATACAGTAAAATATTGAAGTCCTACAAAATAGGGGAAGGATTAGTCAATATCAGCTAAAACAACCTTTGTACAGAAAATTAGATTTGTTGCGATAAGCTATTAAAGCGCCCAATGCCGCCGTTTATAAAAAGAAATAAGCTGCATTTCAATACTAAAACAAACTTCCATGAAACGATATCGGGGTTTTTATAAAAAGCAAAACAAAGCGGATAGTAACCGTTGCGGTAAAAAACTCAAGGAAATCCAAAATTCTATTTTCAGACATGCTCTGCTTATGAAGCGTATGGCTATTTCAATATATATATTACTATTTGTTTGCGCCGATGAAACCTTTTCCCAAAATACCATCATTGATGGTAATAAAAGATACCAGACCATTCGCGGTCTTGGAGTAAATATTAACCCTCAATCCTGGCGAGACGATTCCGAATCAGTAAAAAAAGTCCTTGATAGCCTGATCGCGGGAATGGGATGTACAAGTTTCCGGCTTATGTTTGACGATAGCGACTGGGAAGGCGTAAATGATAACAATGATCCCAATTTATATGATTGGACATATTATGATTCTGTTTATAGCGCCCCTAGGTTTACCTGTATTTGGAATACAATACAATATTTAAATAGTAAAGGAATAACCGACATTACGCTCAGCCCTGTTGGAGCAACTGCAGCCTGGATGGGAGGCACAAAGCTTAATCCCGGAGTGGAGCACGAATATGCTGAAATGATGGCGTCCATGGTTTATTATGGTCAAAAACGCAGAAACCCGGCTATCCGTTTCAGCATGCTTTCACCGATCAATGAAACAGGTTGCTTCGGTATTGAGGCGCCGATTATGACTACGCATCAACTTGGGACCATATTTAGTAGCATAGCTACGCATCTTATCAACGATGATATTACCGATGTTGGACTTATCGGTCCTGACGATTGTTATAATTCCTTCAATGCTCATGCATTGATTGCCAGTCCGGTCGCCATGTCAAAATTAAAATACTTTGGCGGTCATCAATATGGCAATTCTACATCAAGGAGCGAGGAATTATTATACGCGGTTAAGAATTCAGCCTATCCTGACAGAGAGGTAATTATGACAGAAGCAAACGCTGTATGCAATGGGTGTGATGACGGCGCTTATAACTCAAACTATGGGTTCAACGATTATGCAGGCCCTGCTTATAAATATGTTCTTCAGCATTTGAATGTTGGCGTGTCCGGAGTTCAACTTTGGGAAGGCTATGATAGCCGGTGGCGTCACCACCACCCTAACCGGGATTTGGCCTGGAGTATGTGGGGGATTTTTGCAGTTAAAGACACGGCTCATCCGCATGTATATACCAAACGACCACATTACTACGTATTTAAACAGCTTTTTAATTTTGTCAAGCCAGGTTTCAAACGGATTGATATTTCCACAACTATTCCCGGGATGACCGTTTCGGCATTCTATGACCCGGCAAACGGATCAATCGTAATTACCGGGAAAAACGATAGCGGCAGCGCTCAGACGATTGAAGGTATCTTGGAAAATTGCCCAATAGTACACTTTCTAAAGTACTACTACACGGATTCTTCAAATAATTTTTCGCAGGGTTCCAATATAACGGTTACTAATCAGACTTTCTCAAAGTTGGTTCCAGCATCCAGCGTCTTTACGCTGGTAAATAAGTAATATATTATGTGTGCGTTAATAAAAACCAGTAATAAAACTATTGCGCCTAACAAGAGGCCGGCGATAAAAAAAATTTGGCAGATCGGGAAAAGATTATAGATTCGATATCGATTCCTTTTTCATAAGTACCCTTATTTATTCCTATTCCTGCCGGATATTCCTGATAAACAGAAGGTTCTCTTTCTTCTGCTCACGGATGATTCGGCGCTAAACATTTAATCATTTGCACTTATGGAAAGAAGGTTCTTCTTAAAGTCGTCAATTGGCGCGTCCTTAGCGCTTGTCGGCGGAATTTCATCGCTTCGGGCGGCTTACGCCTTTAGTAATACAATAGTCAGACCCGGATTGGACGCCCCCTCTTCCAATCTTGTCATCACAAAAATCAGTTACTACGCAGCTCCCGGTTATACAAAACCGCTTTTTAACCAGGCGAGAGGGATCGTAGTTGTGCATACGAACAAAGGCATTACCGGCGTCGGCGAAGGTGGATCGCCGGATACCATCCGGCAATGCGCGGAAATGCTGATCGGCGAGGATCCTTTCAGGATCGAGCATCTGTGGCAGTTGTTGTATCGCGGTATGTTTTATCCCGCCGGCCGCGAGAAGCTGCATGCCATCGGCGCTATTGAAATGGCGCTTTGGGATATAAAGGGAAAGGCGCTGAATGCGCCGGTATATGAGCTGCTTGGGGGATCCACCCGGAATTTCGTGGAATGTTATGCAACCGGATACCGACCCTCCAAAGCCACTACTGAAGAAGGAAGAGCTAAAGACTGCATAAAAGACGGATTCCGATGCTACCGGATAGGACCAACAGGAGGCGGCCGCAATTCAAAGACATTCGAGTCTTTCACTAACACTAAGAGCACTATCGACTATTGCAAGCGCATAAATGACGCCGTGGGAGGCAATGGCAACTGGGCAATCGACATCCATACCCGTTTCGATTTTCCCGAGGCGATAAGGATATGCAACCAGTTGGAGCAGATGGAGCCCTATTTTGTCGAAGATATCGTCAGGTCGGAAAATGTGGCGGCCTACTCGAATATAAGAAAGATGACCAGGGTTCCCATTGCCGTCGGAGAACAATTCGGCGACAAATGGGATATTAATGAGTTCATTGAAAAAGAGTGGATCGATTTTTCCCGGGTGACGCTGCCAAACTGCGGCGGCATTTCGGAACTGAAGAAAATCATCGCCCTTGCCGAAACGCATTACGTTGGCAATATACCGCATTTTACCGGCCCGCTATCTACAGCCGCGCTGGTGCATGTGCTCGGTTCATCCACTTCGTCTAAATGCCTGATGGAACTAGCCGGCGGAGTTGTAGAACGTCCGGCCTATTTTCAGAAAGACTATATGCTTTTCGAAAAAGGCCGGTTATACCTGAACCCTGCTCCTGGCCTGGGCGTGGAATTCTACCCTGACAAAGCCGATTTGCTGATGGAAATCACGGAAAATACAAAGTATCCGCATCCGACGCTCGAAGGCCCGGACGGTTCGCTCCGCAACTGGTAACATAAAACAATAATTACAACGATCAAGCGTAATACGCATGCGATCTATTTTACGCAACAACTACAGGTGGTTTATTGTAGCGCTGATATTTTTAGCAACCTGCATCAACTATATAGACCGGCAGATCATAGGGTTACTCAAACCTATCCTGGAAAAAGAATTCAACTGGACAGAAATGGACTATGCGCATATCGTTATGGCTTTTACCGCCGCTTATGCCGTAGGGTTGCTTGTATCCGGCAGAATAATCGACAAAGTAGGCACTAAGATCGGTTATACCGCATGCGTGATAGTGTGGAGCGCCGCGGGCATTCTACATGCCCTCGCCAAAACGGTGACTGGATTCAGCCTGGCCCGAATAGGACTGGGGCTCGGCGAGGCAGGTAATTTTCCTGCAGGCGTAAAAACCGTCGCCGAATGGTTCCCGCCAAAAGAAAGAGGACTGGCTACCGGCATTTTTAACTCAGGCACAAGTTTTGGCGTGGTGCTGGCATTGCTGATCGTTCCCTGGATACTAAGCCATCATGGCTGGAAAGAGGTATTCTGGATAACAGGATCGCTGGGCATGATATGGATCGTGCTGTGGCAGATATTTTATGAGATCCCCGCAAAACAAAAAAGATTGTCTGAAAAGGAAAGGAATCATATCCTTACCGGGCAGGCGAACGAACAACGGGGACAGGAAAAAACCGATATCCGGTGGATAAAACTTTTAGGTCTCCCGCAAACCTGGGCTTTGATTGCAGGTAAAGGATTGATCGACCCGATCTTCTGGTTCTTCCTGTTCTGGTTGCCCTCTTATTTTTCCGCTACTTTTAGCATTGATCTCACGAAGCCCAGCTTGCAGTTAATGATTATTTATACAGCCACTACTTTCGGCAGCATTGCGGGCGGTCAACTCTCATCCTGGCTGATAAAGAAAAACTGGCCCGTACTAAAAGCGCGAAAATTGGCACTGCTGATATTTGCCCTTCTCGAGGTATCCATTATTCTGACGCAATTTGCAACAGACGGGTGGACGGTCGTGCTGCTGATCAGCCTGGCCGTCGCCGCGCACCAGGCCTGGGCGACAAATATATTTACGATTGCGTCCGATCTTTTTCCTTCAGAAGCTGTAGGCTCGGTAGTCGGCATCGGCGGGATGGCAGGAGCTATTGGCGGCATTCTTTTTCCCATACTTGTCGGAAGCCTGCTTGACCTTTATAAAACAGCGGGAAATATCGTTACAGGCTACAATCTGTTGTTTACAATCTGCGGCTTCACCTATCTGGTCACCTGGCTTATCATCCATATATTGACGCGAAAATCGAAAGCGGTAACGCTTAGTCAACTAAGATAAACGGGTATGCAATCTTTCTTTGCGTCTGTGAAGGCGCATCGTCCCAATGATATGAAAACAGGAAAAAATATTATTAAAGGAGTCTATAATAACTGCATATAATAAGCAGCTTGTCA
>JAEUVR010000352.1 GCA_016786785.1 Chitinophagaceae bacterium | reverse complement strand
TATTCATCTATTATTTTGACCTGTTTCTTTGAGCCGGGAGCCTGTGAATAGGCGCTAAAGCAGATCGTCAGAAGAAATACAATAGTAATAGCGCAAATAATAGATCTCATAACAGCGTTGAATGAGCTATTAAATTAGCGCTATTTACTTTGTTCAGGACAATCTTTTGGTTATTTTATGTAATGCGCGCTTTCTACAGTTCATAACTACTTCACCTTGTAGGGCAAGGATAAATTGCCGCTGGCTACAGCATAGACCTTGTATACGCCGAGCATGGGTTTTTCTCCCCCGCCGTGTCCGTTGCCGCCGCCTGTATTTACTTGCATAAAGGCTGTAACCCCGTCATAAGAAAAATCCGTTTTGTTGTTCATCCGGTAATCAGGAACAACAACGCTTATTGTATTTCCCTTTGTGATGACCTGAAATCCGGGCGAATCCATATACATCGGCATTCCGGGATTGGTTGGAGGCAATACCACGCTTTTGTCCTTCGGATCAAATTGTTTAACAGCCAAACCGCCTTCTACGCGTTTGTCTTCAGTCAAAACTACCCAATGCGGATGCCAGATAATTCCATCGTTTGCATAGTTGCGATCATTGTTTTCATCCCAAAGGGGCGTATCGTCAAAATCGGGATGTGAAGTCAGGGCAAGCGCCACTATCCCTTCGGTGTCGCTAAATCCAACATCAGTCGGTTTCAGCGTGGTGGGAAATACATAGCCCAATACGGGAGCGCCATTTAGTTGACCTGCCGGAGTGGGAGTTGTTTTTCCCGCAGTTCCTTTTACAACGATCTCCCAGATGGTAGCCGCAATGTCTGCCGAATGCTTTACGCTTACGCTTTTAATTTTAAAATTGTCATTGTTGTAGTTCACGCATTTGTCGCAGGCAAAACCTTGAACTGCCAGCAGGGAAACGCCGAGAAAAAGAAATAAATGTTTCATTGCTTTTGATTTTTAATGGTTAAAACAAATTCAAAATTTTATTAATTTAGGAATCCTAACTTTTTATATGAAAACTTTTTCACTCTTTTAATCGACCGTTATTATATATATTGCCGCTTGGCCCTAACAAAGCAGGAGCCGATTTAACTCCCGATTTGCCTGCCTCTTCAATTCCGATTACTGCATTTTCCAATATGAGCGATCTATGTATTATCAGCCCTTATAAGATTATGATACAGCGCCCAATGCTGGCGCAGCGTTTAATTGCATTTTAACCCCGTTAGGAGAACAAATATAGTAAGGATTCCTAACAAATAAGATTATTTTAAAAATTTCCCTTGGACATTTATTAAAAACCGAGAACCAGCCAGACATAAATGCGACGTATTCTATGCTTCCGGGGATTTGCGTAAGTCCTGTTGGCTTGCCAGGTTTGTTGCTTCTGCCTTCGCGGCAAGCTAAGATCATTAAAAAACCATAAGAGTGGAACACTGCTGACGGATCAGCTAAATCAGCCTGGTTGGCCCGGGCCCCTACAATAGAAGCGCATTTTAACATCAACGGCGATTATCGCCATTAAAAAACCGGAACTCCGATGACAATACATCAAAGTTCCGGTTGATAGCAGGTTTCTAATCTATTGATTATTCATCAATAAAAAGCCAGCCTTCGCTTTCAATCGCCATAGCTCGAAGAGCGAAGGCGATATGCTTGGGAGGAGTTGTACCCGAGACGGGAGTTGAACCCGTACAGCCGTTTCGGGCTACTGGATTTTAAGTGTCCGAAAATACTTTTCTTCATTTAACTTATGTGTGCTTATTTTAACTTAATGAATTGATTTTCAATATTTTAAACTATATTTCTTATCTTTGCTGAATACAATGAATAGGGTCTTTAACCACCCGATTGTTTGAAAATTGTTTGAAAATTTTCGTGTGAGGTTGATTTAGTGTTAATGTTTAAATTTTCAAATCATGTCTGTTACATTCAGCATTGTCCTCGACAAACGGAGGATCATTTCCAAAACCGAAAATTACCCGGTAAAGTTAAGGGTAACTTATCAAAGGAAAAGCAAGGAGTACAAAACCATCCACAAATTGACAGTAGGGGATTTCAACAAAATTGAAGCACCCCGTATCTCTGAGTCGTTACAAAGGGTAAAGGATGATTTTAAGGAAATTGAAAGCATGATGGCTTTGGCCGTCAAAAAGGTATTTCCATTTGATTTTTGGGTCTTCAACCGAGACTACATAGCACCAAGCAAGCTCTTTGTAAAAAAGAAAAGCAAGAAACCGCTACCTGTATCTGCGGATACAGCAGCAGATACTTTTGATTATTCCGAATACGAAAAGCTATTCCCCATCATTAAAGAAAGCCATGATGAAATTGGGAGAATATCGGGTGTCTATTGCGATTATATCAAGCAGCTTATCCGGGAGAAGCGCATCGGCAGTGCTACAAAATATAGAGATAGTTACAGTGTCATCAAAAGTTTTGGCGGCAATATGTATTTTCAGCATATCACGGTCGAATGGCTTAGATCGTTTGAAGGCTGGATGATTGGTAAAGGACGCTCACGGGCTACTGTAGGAGGCATTTTACGTCACCTGCGATGCATATTTAACGAGGCAAATCACAAAAAAATTATCAATAAGGAAATGTGCTATCCATTCGGACAGCGCAAGTACCAAATTC
>JAEUVR010000102.1 GCA_016786785.1 Chitinophagaceae bacterium | reverse complement strand
CCACCCGTTGGAAGCGCGGTCCTGAACCAACGCGGGAAGGCAATTGTCCACCCCGAATAACTTCTCTCTATACCGATCTGCCGCTTATTGCATGGTCCGGTCCCGAACCAGTCTGAGAGATGGTTTGTCCACATAGATAATTCTTCTTGCTGTTTATGAACGGCCCCGATAGCGGGTAAGCAACAACGTTCTTCTCAATGCAGATAGCTGTTCCTGGCATCTGATTTCTTTCGTTTATCCTTCGTTTATCTATCGTTAATGCATTAACCCGGGTTCGCTTTTTCTTTACCTGTTTGCAAGGCGGGCGAAAGAAAAAAAAATAGCAATGAACATGGTTAAACCGCTGTTTTTATTCCGTTCACAAGACGGTTGCAAGAGGCCTGCTGTCCCGTCTGCGGCTACAACCAAATACGGGACAATGGCGGCAGGCAGCGCCGGTAGGCTTAACTGGAAAATAAAGGGGGGAATTATACGTTATATATAGCGCAGGGACCTGGTTTATAGCTGATAAGAAGAAGAAGAAATCCAATCCGGCGACCTGCTTCGGCATGATTTTTTTGTCGTGTAATTGTATAAAATCCTTATATGTCAGTATCCATTAAAAAACCGGGCAAATCACATGATAACCGTATACACTTGGAGCAACCCAGGGAAGCCGTTTATTGGTCAAAAAAATTCGAAGTTTCTTCCCTGGAACTCTTAAAAGCAGTTAAGGCGGCCGGTAGCAATAAAGTGGAGAAAGTTGCGGAACACCTCGCCGCCATTGTCTATAACAAAAAGCCCTCAAAGTCCAGGTCTAAATCTAAATAAATAGCGTCTTTAACCATTGCCAAACATCTTGAGCCCATTCTCACAATATCATTTAAATAAATAGCATTTTTAACGAAGGCCTATTTTTCAAACGATCTACAATCCTCTCTGGCGCAGATCTTTCCGGCGTTCGTCTGTATTGATATAATGTTCCTTTTTTTCTTCCCCGCTTTTATCTGTCAATGGATCTGAATCTTCGTCGGGATCTTTACCTGACTGCGCAGGATCGCCCTTTTTTTTCTTATCCTGAATGGGTTTTTTCTTGCGATTTTCATCCATGTTGTCTGAATTGGAAAAAGCGTCCATATCCTGGTAGGTTTATATGATTAACATGGTTGTTTAGTCTTATTCAACAAAAAAACATGCCAGCGCCAGGTAAATAATTACTGGTAATTGGGTATCTATTTCAACAAACCCGCTGGCAGAAAAATTGAAGCAAGCAGTTCAAAGCCATTTCATGCCAAAAGATATAAATGACGAAGCCATTTCAGACGAACCTATGTTTGAAACCATGTTCAGATGGAAAAAGAGCTGGGCTGCAATTATTGTGAAACCAACCTTTCATGAAGGAAAATTTCTTCATTATATCGTAAAATGGGTCAATGGACCTATATTTTTCTTATGGAAAAATGATCTCGACCTGTGGGAGGAAATGAAAAAAGGGTGTACGGAAAGAGCCAATGCGGCAGGGAAAGCTATTGAAAACTCCTGCCTCGTCTTATAAACGCATGAATTATCTTTTATTATTTGCCCTGTCAGCGTATAGAACCACCGAAATACCGAACCCTTACCCAGGATCATAATATGATATAATTACCTTCCGTTTTCAGCATTTTCGCCATTTTTTGTCCGATTAGCGAATAAAAACAGCAGGATTGTGGAAAACCTGCCTCATCTTCCTTTATTGCTTTAATGACCGGATTTCTCCCCGCGCCCTGGCGTTTCTGTTACGCCGGCTGTCTTCATTCCGCATAGCGCTTTAAAATACCGCCTTATTATTCCGGTAGGTTTATAAAGCATGAAGTAACTTGCGAACAAGTCCTTCAATTGTAATAAAAACGTATGAATAATTCACCAACAAGGCAGGTAGAAGATATTATCCGGCTGCGGAGAACGATAAAACCGGAGAAAATGAATGGAAACGCCATTCCTGATGAGCAGATCATGGAACTTCTTTCTCTGGCAGACTGGGCGCCAACCCATGCGCGCACGGAGCCCTGGCGGTTTATTGTATTTGGCGATGAACAGGTAGACGAGTTTTGTATAACCCATGCCCGTTTATATAAAGAACACACGGCCGAAGCCAGTTTTACCAAGGAAAAACAGGATAAACTGCTGCATATCGGCGATAACGCCTCACATGTGATCCTTTGCTATATGAAAAGGGTCTCCAATCATAAGATACCGGAGATAGAAGAGATTGCCGCTACCGCCTGCGCTATCCAGAATTTGTTATTGGCTGCCGCAGCTCGGGGGATCGCCGCATTCTGGAGCACCGGCGGGTTGACCCATCATCCGGCCATGAAAGCCCATTTTGGATTGGGGGCGGATGACTATATGTTAGGGATATTGTATCTCGGTTATTCAGACCAACCGCCGCTAATGGAAGGTTCGCGAATGATCCCCCTGGAAGAAAAGATCAGGTGGGTCAGATAGTCGATAAGGATGGCCAGGCCGACAAGCAAGCAAGAAATTTCGATCTTTGTTAAGCAATAACGATGAAAACGAATACCCGGTTAGAAGAACTGGAAAAGGAACTGGAAGGCGATCTTTTTTTTGACGATACTATGCGCATACTCTATGCGACGGATGCCTCCGCCTACCGGGAACTACCCCTGGCCGTTGCGCTTCCCCGTTCGGCGAAAGACCTGAAAACACTGATAAAATTTGCCCGCCGGGAGAAAACAGGACTGATTCCCCGTACGGCAGGCACTTCTCTGGCCGGACAGGTAGTCGGGAATGGGATCATCGTGGATCTTTCTAAATATTTTACAGAGATCATTGAACTCAATACGGAAGAACGCTGGGTGCGCGTTCAACCCGGCGTTATACGCGATGAGCTGAATGTTTTTTTGAAACCGTATGGACTGTTTTTCGGCCCCGAAACCTCTACCGCCAACCGCGCTATGATCGGCGGAATGGTCGGCAATAACTCCTGCGGCTCCAATTCGATCATTTATCGCAGTACCCGGGAGCACCTGCTGGAAGTGAAAGCGATATTGAGCGATGGGTCTGAGGCGGTATTCAAAACTGTGGACCTGGATGAGTTTCACCAGAAATGCGAAGGCGAGAGCCTCGAATCGGAAATTTATAGAACCACCCGCCGCTTGTTGAGCGACTATGGCAACCAGTTAGAAATAAGAAAGCAGTTCCCTAAGAAAAGCGTGGAAAGAAGAAATACGGGATATGCTATCGACCTGTTGCTGGAGAGAGCGCCTTTTACGGCTGGGGGAGAGGATTTCAATTTCTGCGAACTTATAGCGGGTTCCGAAGGAACGTTGGCCATGCTGACGGAAATAAAATTAAACGTGGTTCCGCTTCCGCCCAAGGATATCGTCCTGCTTTGCGTACATTTTCATTCTATCGATGAAGCATTGCGCGCTAACCTGATTGCCGTAAAACATGCGCCTTCCGCCAGCGAGCTTATCGATCATTATATATTAGAATGCACGAAAGACAATATCGAACAGGCGAAGAACAGGTTCTTTGTGCAGGGCGACCCCGCCGCCATATTAGTGGTGGAGTTTTCAAGGAATACGCGGGAAGAAGCGCTGGCGGCCGCGCAACGGACAGAGGAAGAAATGCGCGCCCATAGCCTGGGATACCATTTTCCACGGGTATCCGGCAACGATGTTAAAAAAGTATGGACGCTTCGCAAAGCCGGACTGGGGCTGCTTAGCAATCTTCCGGGCGACGAGAAAGCCGTGCCGGTGATAGAGGATACCGCAGTGGACGTAGCCGATCTTCCGGCCTATATCCGCGATTTTAACGAGATACTGAAGAAATACAATTTGTTTTCGGTGCATTATGCGCATGCCGGCTCCGGCGAGCTGCATCTCCGGCCCATCATCAATTTAAAAACGGAAGAGGGAAACCAATTGTTCCGGAAAATAGCCGAAGAGATCGCCACGCTGGTTAAAAAATACGACGGCTCGCTTAGCGGCGAGCATGGCGATGGCAGGCTGCGCGGGGAGTTCATCAAACAAATGGTGGGCGAAAAAAATTATGCGCTGCTAAAACAGGTAAAACAGTCCTGGGATCCCGATAATATTTTTAATCCCCATAAAATTGTCGATACGCCGCCCATGAACAGCATGTTGCGGTATGAGCCCGGTCAAAAAACGCCTGCTTTTAAAACCGTATTTCGTTTTCATAACCAGGATATCCTGCAACATGCCGAACAATGTAATGGCTCCGGCGACTGCCGCAAAAGCCATATCTCGGGAGGCGTTATGTGTCCATCGTTTATGGCTACCCGAAACGAAAAAGACACGACCAGGGCAAGAGCTAATATCCTGAGGGATTTTCTGACCCATTCTAATAAAATAAACCGGTTTGATCATAAAGAGATCTATGAAGTGATGGACCTCTGCCTGAGCTGCAAGGGTTGTAAATCGGAATGCCCATCGAATGTGGATGTGGCGAAAATGAAAGCCGAATTCCTGCAGCATTATTATGATGATAATGGCGTTCCTTTCCGGTCAAGGCTTATTGCCGGCTTCAGCCGTTTGTCCAGCCTGGGCGCGCTGGCGCCGTCCATATATAATTATTTTTCCGCGGGCCGGGGCGTCAGCTCCCTGGTAAAATCGATGGCAGGCTTTGCCCCCGGCAGATCCATGCCCACGCTCTATAAAACGACGTTACGCAGCTGGTATAAAAAGCGCCAACGCCAGGCCTCAAACAAAAACACCGCCCATAAAAAACTATATCTTTTCTGCGATGAGTTCACCAATTACAACGATACCGAGATAGGCATACAAGCGATACTGTTGCTGGAGAAACTGGGCTATGAAGTCATTATTCCCGATCATAAAGAAAGCGGGAGGGCAAGCCTGTCCAAGGGGTTGGTGCGCAATGCGCAGAAGATCATCAACAAAAACATTGATTTATTAAGTCCCCTGGTATCGCCGGAAATACCGCTTATCGGTATTGAACCATCGGCCATACTCAGTTTCCGCGACGAATATCCCGACCTGGCCAGCGATGACCGGCTTGCCGCCGCCAAAAGCCTTAAGCAAAACGCTTATTTGATCGATGAGTTCATTGCTATGGAAATAGAGAAGGGCAATATTCAGCGCAGCCGGTTTACGCAAGCAGAGAAAAAGATATTGCTGCATGGCCATTGCCATCAGAAAGCGCTTTCTTCGGTTGACCCCACCGTTAAAATATTATCTTTTCCTGAAAATTATTCTGTGCAAACCATTCCCTCCGGATGCTGCGGAATGGCCGGCTCCTTTGGGTTCGAAAAAGAACATTTTGGTCTCTCCATGCAGGTCGGCGAGCTGGTATTATTCCCCGCCGTAAGAAAACATGGCGATGAGATGATCATTGCCGCGCCGGGCACCAGCTGCCGTCACCAGATCAAAGACGGCGTTGGGAAAAAAGCATTACATCCCGTGGAGATCTTATACCAGGCGTTGGCTTGATAAGGGTTATCGTATGGTCCGGCAAAGCGCAGGAATAGGGGAGACGGTCAATCGCTCCGCAATGCTAATCTCTGCGAAATCCGTTCTTCTCAGAGATTAGAGAAGAACTTAGTCTGTTCGAAACAAGTTTCAATCGTAGGGCAAAACTACATTATTTTTACAGGGGACTTGTGAGACAAGCCAACGGCGGGAAAACTGGTAAGACCGGAAGACCATAAAATAAACTTATCAATGCTCGATAAGATGGATCGGAAGAATAAAAACGAAAATTCAGATTTTTACATTATTTTCAATCGAAATATGCGGAAGTAGCTCACCCGGTAGAGCGACAGCTTCCCAAGCTGTAGGTAGCCGGTTCGAGTCCGGTCTTCCGCTCTGTTAAGATGACATCCTATTTAATAGGAAGATCCGGTAGGGTCAAATATTTTGCTTCTGGGTTTGCCTAATCTTTTGAAACCCGTTCGGATTGTATGGTCATAACGCCCTGGTCTAGCAATAAAAATTTATTTATACAGGAAGGAAGTTCGTGATCATAATGACTTACATAGATCAGCGTGGTTCCGGATCTTTTATGCAGATGATCGATCAAGAGTTTGATAAAATCTATTTGTTGTTCATCCAATCCCTGGCAGGGCTCGTCTAATATCAGCACGGGAGGATTTTTGACAAGCGCCCTCGCCAGCAATGCCATCCGTTGTTGCCCGGTAGAAAGCAGGCTTAAAGGTTTCTGCGAAAAGTTTTCGAGTCGCATGATCCTGATCCAGGCGCTTACCGTTTTTTCCTGCTCTTCGGATAAGATCCGGAAAAGCCCGACGGTATCAAATAAGCCGGAGGCGATCACTTCAAAGCAGGTAGAAGCCTGATCAAAATGAAGATGCAGCTCGGGAGAAATATAGCCTATCTTTTTTTTGATGTCCCAGATGCTTTCCCCGCTGCCGCGGCGTTTATCAAATAACCATACTTCATTCGCATAAGCCTGTGGGTTATCCCCGGTTATCAGGCTCAGGAGCGTTGATTTTCCGGCGCCATTGGGGCCGGCTATCCGCCAGCATTCTCCCTTTCTTACCCGCCAGTTGATTTGATGGAGGATGGTTTTCCCCGCATACCGGATGGTAACATTTCGCATATGCACGGCATCAGTAAACGCATCAGCCTCTGTGGATGAAGCGTTGATAACCTCGTCGAGCAAGGGCGCGATGGTTTCTTTAAAAAACCGGGCGCCTGTCTTTTCTGACGGAGCCTGGAAGGAAGCAGCCGGGTCCTTCCTGGTATTTTCTTTTTTTCCGGAGGAGACCAGCCTGCCATTTTCCAGTATGGCCACATGGGTAATGGCATCGGGAAGTTCCGTGGGACTGGTGATCAGCAGGAGATGAATGCCTTTTGCGCACACATCGTTCAGGATAAGGTTTAACGTGTTTCTTCCCTCTTTGTCCAGCCCGGTAAACGGGTTGTCTAAAATAAGCAGGGTGGGGGAAGTCATTAACGCTTTTGCGAGCTGCAACCGCTTGTTCTCTCCGTTGGAAAGCTGGATAAGGGGTTCTTTTAGCAGCGGGACCAGGCGCAGGGTTTCGATCCAATGCCGCTCGTCCTTGTATTCATTTAAGGCCTCCTCCACGTTAATTGAATTGTCGGCATCGGCGGCATTAAATCGTTGCTGATAATAAAATTCGTTCGTGTTGGATAGGTTCTTAAAATGATGCTGTTGCTCTACAAAAACGGGTTTAATGTTATCGGAGGCATCAGGATAATGAATGATCTCTCCCTGGTAATACGCTAACCCCATGATCGCCTGCGCCAGCGTTGTTTTGCCGCTTCCGGAAGCTCCGACAATAGCCCATTGCTGACCGCGGTACAGGGTGAGACTGATATTATCCAGCAGCGCGACCTTTCCTCTTGTTATACTAACCTGCTTTAACGCTAATAGCTCTTGCATCATCTAAAATTTAATAATGGCTTCTCCGGCCTGCGGACTGGAGCGCATGGCATTTGTTTATGTTTAAAACATAAGGCAAAACTAAACGCTGTTCGCTTAAGCCACAGATAATCTTTTTGTGAATGACAGCGATCCCAATGATAAAACGCAATCCTTTTCGTTCAGACCGCGGATAACCCTCTTATCAATGAAAGGGATCCCAATGATAAGCCCGAACCCCGTTCGTTCAAGCAATCCTCGATTGGCGTTGGGGGGATTAAAACTAAAGAATTCTCCTGACGAGGCGATCTTCCATGACGCCAAGGATTCAAGTTAAAACTAAAGATTTCTCCGCAATTAGATCGGCAAATGGTTTTACTGCAGCGACCATTTGAATTTTTATCCGCAGCCACATAAAACGGATAAAGCGTATGCCAAATCATTAACGTTTTCCCGGGATTGTTTTAAAGAAAATCCTGTAAAGGATCAGTTGTTTTTCCCGTTGCCTTTTTTCTCTATTTGACCAATTTACGCCGGCTGGAGATACCGGCGATGCAAAAATGTTTTTATGCTTTTTCTATTCACCTATACCGATCTGCCTCCTCCCGGCTCAATGCCGGAGCCAGTTATCACGCACAGGCATTCTGTTCCTGTCGCGCTATTATACATTTTTAAACCTATATATATGAAATACAACCAAACGCTGCGCCGGGCGGGAAGTATACTGATGTTCGCAGCCTTATTGTCTTTGGGTTGCAGAAAAGATCTCGGGGAGGGTTTGAACAAAGAGTCGTCGGAACAAACAATAAGCATAGAAAGACAGACTGCGGGGATAAGCAAGGAAATTGCGTCCATACTGGAAAAGGTCTACCTGGATCCCGATGCCTGTTATGAAGTGAATTCGGCCATCTATTCGGCATATTATGAAGACGAAAGAGTATTGTTGAAAGACCTGTTGTTTCCGGAGATAAGTCAACTTTATGCTTTGGATAAATTCAAAAAATTCAAGGCGAAACAGGGGCGCTTCAGAAAACTTTTTAATGAAGAATTGAATAAGGGGATCTATCCTTATTTAAAATCACAGTTGAAAGTCTATGAGATCCATAAGCAACGTTTACTTAACCAGGCGGACCAGGGCGGAACAGAACGGACGGTTGCTACGAGGACAGAATCCGTATCTGCTGCGCCGATCGTCAACAGCATTTCAGAGAACCTTATTTCTTCAACGGCATTAGGCGCGGCCATTTATTTTCCCTATTCTCAAAATTTTGAAGCAGTTTATAATAATGGCGCCGTAGCATTGACCAGCGCGCCTATTGCTTATCAAACGCCCACGATCGTATATACCGACAGAGAGGCCGATGCGGGTCCGGGAAAAGAGCGTTATGCCTGCGGCTCAAGGTTCAGCCTGACCGCCTGCTTCAGGGAGGTGACCGTGGATGATGATTATGCGTATGACCGGCCTACCCATATTGTTGCGGTAGGCGCTCAACCTTCGGTTGCGATCAATCCAATGGAGAGCCCGGCGAATGCCGTTTCAAGGGTATACCATGGCATATCCAGGCTAACGAAACAATTAGATAGGCTGATCAGTTTAACAGGAAACGGCGGCGGCTCGGAGGTAAAAGTTGCGCGGGTTAGCGCCTATCTTACCATGAAAGACCAGCAGGTAACCAATTTTTCAGGAGATATCGCAACGATCTATTATAAAAGAGGAGATATCAGGAACAAACGCTGGAAAAGGGTTTATAGCTTATGGGACGCCGACTGGCAGGAAGAGAATAAACAGCAGGTATATGCGGTTTATGAGGACGATACCCAGGGTACAAAGAAGTTCAAGGGTTCGGTTAATACGACGATCAATATTCCGGGAAAGCCTTCACTGGGAAAAGCGGTGGGCGATGTAAGCTATGAGGTATCAGTGGTCACCCAGGATGAGATCATCACCCAACGGGCGCTGGATCGTTATGCTTATTTCCGGGATGCCTTGAACAACCAGGGCGGGGGCTATGCGGCGGACGCAGAAGATTTTTTGGCGCCGGGAAAGGACTGGCCTATTATTGACGGCGGAACAATATGGAATTATACCATGCCCTACAGGATATTTTAAGCGGTTGTTCGGCGCATATCGCCCATGAAATATAGGGGATGAGCCGCCTGGGTCTTACTATTTTAAGCACGGGAGAGCGTATCAAAAATCTGATACGCTCTCTTTTATTCGGTACCGAGTCTTGAACAAGGTTGCCCGGATTTTCCCGCGCTATGATTATTGCATCAATGCCTGGAATTGAAGATACAGGGGCTGCGTACTTGTTTCCCCTGCCATTATTATTTGCATCCGAGCGTAGGTAGCGAATCAGTTTCGGCCTTAAGGCTTTATGGGGTTAAGGATAAAAATTCAAAATGAGCCGCTACCCGGACCAAGGGCTTTCCGCTGCGTGTATAAATTCCCTATATTGTATTCGTGCTGCTGTCCTTTCAGGCGCGGCGCTAACGGAGAGTCGCCTTAAACCGGAAAATTAAATTTATATACATGATATCATTTCTTCAGGAGCCTTGGCCCTGGTATGTAGCGGGGCCAATAATAGGATTAGCCGTTCCTGTTTTGTTCATTATTGGAAATAAGCCCTTTGGCATTTCTTCTTCTCTTAAGCATATTTGCGCGGCCTGCATACCCTCCAGGATCCCCTTTTTCAGTTACGATTGGAAAAATGAAAGTTGGAACCTGTTTTTTGTAGCGGGAATTGTTATCGGAGGATGGATCGCATCCGCGTTTTTAGGCGGCAATAATGCGGTAGCCATAAATACCGATACGGTACAATCCCTGCAAGGCGCAGGCATTACCGATTATAGCGCGCTTCTTCCTGCAGATATCTTTAGTGTGGATCGGTTATTTACCTGGAGAGGCTTTATCTTTTTTGTGCTGGGCGGTTTCCTGGTGGGTTTTGGAACCCGATATGCGAATGGTTGTACCTCGGGCCATTCCATTACGGGCCTTGCTACCCTCCAGTGGCCTTCCCTGGTAGCCACCTGTTGTTTTATGGTTGGAGGTCTTGTGGTAACCTGGTTTATTCTTCCTTATTTGTTAAAGCTCTAACGTAAAATATTCGTTATGCGTAATATTAAATACTTATTAGCCGGACTGTTATTCGGAATTGTGCTTGTAAAAGCGCAGGTGGTATCCTGGTTCCGGATACAGGAAATGTTTCGTTTTGATTCCTTTCATATGTACGGCATCATCGGCAGCGCCGTGATAACCGGGATGATAGGCGTGTGGCTGATCAGGAAATTTAAGGTAAAAACGATCAGCGGAGAGAACATTGTCATCCCCAGGAAACAATTTGACTGGGGTATGGTATATGGGGGCCTGATCTTCGGCTGCGGCTGGGCGATCACCGGCGCCTGCCCTGGTCCCTTATTCGCCCTGATAGGCGTTGGTTACCCCGTTATCATCCTTAGCCTCCTCAGCGCCATATTAGGCACCTGGACTTATGGATTGTTAAAGGATAAGCTGCCGCATTAGGGTTGAAGAGGGGCTGGTATTGGGCGTTGAGGCCAATCTGCACACAGGGTATTTATTGCTTTTATTTAGTATTATGATTTTGGGGGCGGTCCGCCAACTTTCAAGATGGTTGTGTATTTTGCTTTGCCAGTTTTTGATTTTTGGTTCAACTCAAAATAAAGGATGGTTTTATAAATAGGGGTGGCGCAGCGCCTTAACTATCTTGGATAAACTCTAGTGTGAAAGATATAGCTATTTTTTATCGAGGCTATTCTGTCTCTTTTTAAACGAATTTATTTTGGATTTATAAATGGTTTCTGATAATTCGCTCTTTTGAGATTCAATTAAGGAAAGCCCCTTTTGATAATAATATTTTGCGCTTTCTATATTGCCTGTTTCTTCTTGAATTTCCCCCATGCTATCATATAAGTTAGAGTCGTCCGGATAGAGCGAAATTGCCCATTCTAAAACTTGAATGGCTTTATCTTTTTTGCCAGCATAAAAAGCATTATATGCAATTATGTTAAGTTCGCCAATGCTTGGCAGCAATAAGCCAGTTTGTAAGCTCTTGGCGTTGAAATATTGTTTTACGTAATCGATAAAACCTCTCTTACTCGTATCGCTAAAAAAGGGTTTATATTTTTCGTAAGGTAAATTCATAAAATCGTTGATAAAAGCAAGTCCTTTAAATATACCCTCCATTGGCGTCGTGGAGTGGCTCGTGTTGTTAAGTGACTCTATTTTGTAAGCGACCTTAGGCGTTTTACTTTTTTTAAGAAGTTCTCCAAAACTTATTGTGCTTTTTCTAAAGTTTTCTTCCGTTTCATCGGTATTTCCATATGCTATATACAGAAACTTACCCGAAAGGGAATTTTCAGCAATAGAGTTTTTCAATGTTTTAAAAATAGCTTCTTTATCAAAAACATAGTTGGGACTAATACAAACCGCAGCGTTAAATATTTTCGGATATTTAAGCATTGCATAGGTTGCGAATGTGCCGCCTAGCGAATGCCCGATTGAAATGGCATATCCATTTGTACGGTACTTCTTTTCAATTAATGGTTTTAATTCGTTTTCGATACTTAGGGCTAAAGTATCAGCGCCTCCTGCTTGTAAATAATTTTTGAGACCAGGAGCCGTATTTATATGTTTTGGTAAGAATTCAAAATGCCTGTTTGTTGTTTCAATCCCTACCAAAATGACTGGGTCAAAATAAAAGCTTGTATATTCCGAAAAAAAAGACAATGTGGCTTTTGTAAAATCATATAAAGCTTTTGATTGAGCGTCAAAAAGATACACAACACGATACTTTCTGTTGGGGTAGTTTCCGTACTCTTCAGGTAAAGTAATTTTCAACGTCCTTCTATCTTTAAAGTATTGCGAAGTATAACTTAATGTGTCGGTAGGACTGTATTGACATACGGAAGTCAATGAAATATTTAAACTAGTGAGTACAATCAGGAAAATTTTCATTTTTAATTTTTGATATGCAAAAAGGAGCTTAAAAATTGTGGAAAATTGCACATTTCAGACCAAACTATCTGTTAGTGAATCTTAAGATAGGATTATTTTCTATGAGCTTATCAATTTCATTAAAAAATTTACTTGGAAGAATTGGTTAGTTAATATTCATAATAATTCTTCCGGTTTTATTTGTGAGAGATCAAGCCCAAGCCTCGTAAAAGCTTTTTCCCCTTGTCGGTGATGTAAAAATGCTTGTTTGAAGGACTGTCTTTTGTAATCTATCCTTTCTCAACGAATTGCTCTAATAAAAGCGTTATAAGATTTCCGCCGACGTGTTTGAAACAGGTTTTGGCCGGTATTCTCTCTTCTTTTACTCTTTGTTATATTGTTTACAATTACCAATAACGCCAGGGAGCTTGGTAGACGTCTACATTTCAGCGTCGTCCGTTATTGTTGCGTCAGTTGATAATCTCTCCTTTGTTATTCGCTAACCTTTCATTCCATTTCCTGATTTCCCCGGGCGTTTGTTTTGTCCAGTCGGTTACCTCGCCAATGATTTTCAGCGGCTCCCGACTGCGATAGGAGCGTGTTGGATTGCCCGGAAATTTTTTGTTTGTAACATTCGGATCGTTTTCAAAACCCCCGGTTGGTTCAACAATATAAACTCGCTCTCGCCCTTCGCCCTTGGCTAATGCTGCGGCAAGTCCGGCTCCATTAGCCAAGGGCGTAAAATAAATATGATTCATAATGAGTTCGGGGCTGTAATTAGACTTGCTCCCTGCCGTCAGCAAATCGCCTATTTTCAGATCTGCTTTTGTCCCGTGATAAAATGGACCTTTGTCAGTTGGTTTGTCAGAGAACGAAGTTGCTAATTCATAATTCTTTTTTGCGTTGTCAGGATCGCTCAAGTTCTCATAACATTTCGCAATGTTTAAGTATAGAGGAGGAAGCGAGCCTTTGACGCTGTCGTTATTTACTTTTAATCCAAGCTGTAAAGCCGTTTCGAGCCATTTTAATTTGTCTCGAACATTTTCTTGATGCCGGGATATGTAGTGAGCGGCAAGAAATTTTTCAAAATCGTTTGTAGCTTCCCCGAAGGCTTGAAGAAATAGTTTGCCTCCCTCCTCGGGCTTGCCTTGATCTTCCATACTCATGCCCTGAAGGCAAAGTTTAACCACATTGTTATTTGTATTAAACTCCATTCCTGGTTATTTTGTATGTTAATTGTGTTCATTAAACGACAACTATCAGTCGGTCTTCTTTATTCATATTGGTAAGGTTCCTTATTATATATCATTTGTCTTATATTTTCCAATACGCGCCTCATGTACGTTTTCCAAAACGTTTTTGCGAATAACCAATTTAATGGATAAAGTAAAGCAACGCCTGATTGAAGCGTATATGTGTATTCAACCAGGATTTTGTTTTCTTCAATTTCCGTTGCCCGCCACTCGCCTATAAACTTTGAAAAACCCAACATCCAGGATTGAAAATCGCTTACTTCAAATTTCCAATATTTATTTTCAATTCGTTCAAGAACTTTGTCTACCGAAACAAAGCCGCCTTTTTGTGTCAGGGATTTTGCAGCATAAACCTTCTTCGTGGCGCCAACCTACCCCCAGTTCCGGTCGTCTGTGCTGTGTGTAATCCGTGGCATTATGCTATAACCAGTATGGACTTTTGATACATCACAGAGTAACGGCGTTTTAAATGCCCGTTCCAATGAACAATTATAAGTCGTTGAAATACTAACTTTTATTTTCATTTTTCCTTTGTATTAAAAGTTATTGATTTCCTTATGTTTATTTTCTGAAGCCTGTCTTTGAGCCGGCGCAGGTTTTAGCCTTATCGCTAATGATATAAGCCAGTTCGTTGTTTATTCAGCCTTTTTGTCAAGGAATTTTTGAATCATCGGCGCAACAAATTCGCTTTCTCT
>JAEUVR010000051.1 GCA_016786785.1 Chitinophagaceae bacterium | reverse complement strand
TCCGTGGGCATTACTTCTGTCTGCGTAGGCGGAGGAGACGAGCAGCAACTGGAAATGTATAAAAAGATGAACGCTGATGGCCAACTCACAGTGAGGATCTTTCAGAATATCTATTTCCCGAAAGTTCCGGTACAAGAAATGTTAGATTCCTTACAAGTAAAGGAGTATAAGACCGGGGACGGCGATGACTGGGTCAGGGTAGGCGCGCTAAAAATCGTGCTCGACGGCGGCGTATTGACGGGCACGGCTTATCTTAACGAAGGTTGGGGAGAAAAAGCGCAGCGGCTGTATGGCCTTCCTGATCCGCATTACCGCGGCGAATTGTTTTTTTCCCAAAAAGAACTGGAAACGTTGATCTCCGCCGCGCAGCAAGCAGGATGGAAATTCACTGCGCATGTTACCGGCGGCGGGGGCGTGGATACCCTGCTTGCCGCTTTTACGGCGGTAGACCGCTCGGCATCTATTAAAGAGAAGCGTTTTTCCATTATCCACGGCAATTTCTTTTCACAGGAAGCGATCCGTAAAATGGCGGCGATGGGTATTTATGCAGACATGCAGCCGGATTGGTTCTATAAAGACGGCAGCGCCCTGCTTCAGATACTGGGCAAGCAAAGGCTCAATACCTTTCATCCTTACCGCTCGCTCTGGGATGCCGGCATAATCGTTGGCGGCGGCTCCGATCATATGGCCAAGCTCGACCCGGACCTGTCTATCAATCCCTATAATCCCTTTCTTTCTATCTGGTCGGTCGTTGCCCGAAAAACAGAAAATGGCCTGTCGCCCAATCCCGAACAGGCGCTTTCCCGGAAAGAGGCCTTGCAGCTGTATACGATTAACAATGCTTATGCTGCATTTGAGGAGAACAGCAAGGGCTCTATAGAACCTGGCAAACTGGCCGACCTGGTCGTGTTATCGGATGATATACTTAACTGCCCCGTTGACGATATACGAAATATAAAGGCTAGGTTGACAATGGTGAACGGACGCATAGTGTATCAAAAAGATTTTGAGTAAACGCGCAATGATGCGTTTGCTGATCCGTATTATATTCACATATGCATTTTTTTGAGAAACAGAAACGCTGCTGATATCTGGCTCAAACCCCGATTTATTTCCTGATCCGGTATTTTCTTTTATTCGGGCGCATGGTGTTCCTGCCTGCTTACGCTCCTTTATTTTTTGCGCCTGATCGCTTATCTTGCCGCTATAAGGACAGCGCTGCAGGACCATTGCTGCGGCCGGTATCAGAGGCATTTATAAAATCATAGAACAGGTATGACCAGTATTTATCGTTTATTGTTCGCCGTAATCTTCTTTTTTTCAGGGCTGCATTTGTTTGCGCAGGTTCCGCTGGACTATTATCTGCCTCAAAAAGTTAATTACGATCCGAAAGTGCCTACTCCCGCCCAGTACCTGGGATTCCAGATCGGGCAACAGCATGTAAGCCACGACCAGATCGTGGCCTATATGAAGGAACTGGCGCGGACCTCTAACCGCATCCGCCTGGAGGAATATGCGCGTACCTACGAGAACAGGCCCTGCCTGTTGCTG
>JAEUVR010000048.1 GCA_016786785.1 Chitinophagaceae bacterium | reverse complement strand
CGAAGTGGGATCCGTTTCCCGCGCCTCCCAAAGTTTCGGGTCGACAAAACCGGCGCCGGGCCGGCTCGACGGCGTACACATGGTAACATGCGGCATAAAAATGATCTGGGCGCCGAGCAGGGATACGGCCCTCACATTTTCGATGATATTGTTGTCGTAGCAGATCAGTATGCTGCATTTCCATCCTTCCAGCTCAAAAATGCAGTACTGGTCGCCAGGCGTTAAATGCGGATTAATAAAGGGATGTAGTTTCCTGAACTTGGCTTTTATCCCGTTTTTATCCACGCAGATATACGCTTTGTACAATTTATCTTCCTTATCTTTCTCAAACAGTCCCGCGAGTATGCTGATATTGTATTTGGCTGCAATGGCGATCAGCTTTTCGACGCTTTCTCCCCCGGGGATATATTCTGCAAGCCCAAGCATCTGTTCTTTGGAAAGCTTCCTGGCAAAGGAATACCCCGTTATGGAACATTCGTGAAAAGCGATTGCGCGGGCTCCCTGTCCGGCCGCTTTCTGCGAGAGCGTATCGATTACCGATAGATTGTATTCCTTATCGCCGCTTTTGTTTTCAAACTGAGCGGAAGCTATGCGGATGTTTTTCATGTTTACCGGTTTGCGTTAAGAGCGACAATTTAGGACGACCGGGAACAATTAACAAGGAACAATTGCCTGTTAATCGGGCGCCGGAAAAATCAATTGTGAAAATGGTTCAATAACCGGTCGGGAGATCGATGAGGAACAGGAGTAAGTCACTGGGCGGATGCGGAAGCGGTTCAGAACGATCCTGCGGGAGACCAATAAGGAACAGGAGTAAGGAATAGGTTAAAGCGGAAAAACATTGATTGCCATCCAGTTCATTTTCTGTGCGTTGATGACAGGCCTAAGGCGGCGCAATAAGGGATTGATTGCCTAATAGCAGTAAACAGGTCAAAAATAAAAAAGGGCCAGGATAAAAATCCAGCCCCGTTTAAAATCCAATATCCTATGAAAAACCAATCAGGAATTTACCAAATCCGTGCCAATCCTTTTTTAAACATAAAAAGCGTTAAACCGACAGGTTTTTGATCCCTGGCAGGGAAGGAAAGTTTCATTATGGGAATAAGCGTTCGGCCCAAGCAATATGGATCTGTCATCAGGCAATTAATCCGCCCGCGCTTTCGTTTATAGGGTAATCCAAATTCAACCCTATGCAAACGAAAACAAGCTCATTCGTTATTGGCATGCTTATGCTCATAACTCTGGGATCCTGCAAAAAAGAGATTTCTGCCGACAAGGATGATCCCATACCGGAAACCCTGCCCGCCATTCATACTGCGGTAAGCGTTAATGTAAATGACAACTGCGCAGGTTATTACAAGGCGCTCCCGGCGAGATATGATTCCAGTTTAAAAAAATACCCGCTTATTGTATTTATACATGGCATCGGCGAGCTCGGAAATGGAACTACCGATCTTCCCAATATGCTGCGCGCCGGTCTTCCGCGACTCATCAATAAAAAAGGGCTCCCTCCCGATTTTGTCGTTAATGGAAAACGTTATTCTTTTGTGGTGATCTCCCCGCAGTTTAAACGATGGCCTACGCCGGACGAGGTTAATAACGTTGTTCAATATGCGATTAAGAATTTCAGGATCGATACCAATCGCGTTTATATGACCGGCTTAAGTATGGGCGGCGGCGTTACCTGGGATTATTCCGCAAAATACGGCGCTTCCCTGTCTGCCATCGTTCCTATTTGCGGAGGCTCTTTCCCGGATAACAAACGCGCCCAGCAAATTGCTTCCTTTAATCTTCCCGTCTGGGCCTTCCATAATGAAGATGATGCAACGGTTCCTGTGTCTTATAGCCGGGATTATGTAACCAAGATCAATAGCTATAAACCGGCTACCCTGGCAAAGCTTACTACCTGGCCTACGGGAGGGCACGATTCCTGGACCAAGGCTTATGATCCTGCATACAAGGAAGACAACCTGAATATGTATACCTGGATGCTGAACTATCAGCGCCGGGTCTCTTCAAAATAGCAGGCTCGGGTTCCTGCATGATGAGAACTGATTGCCAGGGAGATGGCTGTGTTGAAACGCAGCGTCTCCCTGGTTTTTTTAGCCCGGTCATGATTAATCAGCATGCGCCCCGGATTGAAGGCAAAGGCATCTCTCAGTTTTTTAATAGCGTATCACGAATTTTTAGCCGCGGTCGCATAAAGCGTTAACATTGAAACTTAGTCAGCGCAGCGGTCCTCCTACCGAACTACCGATCACGCCTAAAGCGTTAAAGTTGAAGCTGAGCCGTTGCCCTTTTTTACTGCCTGTTATGATTGTGTCGTAAAGGGCGTACATTTGGAGACTTCAATTATGTACAGGTATGCATGCGGGAAAGAGAGCGGCGCCGCCACTTAGCGGCGGATTGCCTGCCAATCAGATTTTTGCAAAGGGTTTACGGCGGGGAAGATGGTTGCTTGCCATAGCGATCTGTGTCGCGATGCTTGCCGCCTGCCGCAAGTCCTCTCTTCCCGGAAATAACACTCCTTCCGGAACCGGCGCTCCTAAGCCTGTTGTCCATGAGCTGAAAGGAATGAGCGCGGACATCAATAAAAATTGCGGCGGATTTTATGAAGCGCTTCCTCCTTCCTATGCCTCTTCAACGGCCGCCTATCCCTTGCTGGTTTTTCTTCATGGGGGCGGCGAACTGGGGAACGGCGCATCAGATCTGCCCCTGGTATTAAAAAATGGCGTTCCTCGTTTATTGTCGCAAAAGAAATTTCCGCTTAGCGTTGAAGCAGGGGGGAAGGAATATAGTTTTATCGTTATTGCTCCGCAGTTTAAGGAATGGCCGGGGCCGGAAGATGTGCATGCCGTTGTCAGGTATGCCCTGGCGCATTATCGCGTGGATAGTTCGAGGGTGTACCTGGCCGGCTTGAGCATGGGCGGCGGCGTTACCTGGGAATATGCGTCAAGATATGGTTCTTCCCTCGCAGCCATCGTGCCGATATGCGGCGCCTCATGGCCGGATAGCGCCATTGCCCGCAAGATCGCATTGACCAATGTTCCCGCCTGGGCCTTCCATAACCAGGACGACAGCGTTGTTCCTGTGGCATCCACTACAAAATATGTAAGCCTGATCAATTTTTACAAGCCCGACCCGCTGGTCCGCATGACGATATGGCCTTCCGCGCAACACGATGCCTGGACCAGGGCAAGCGACCCTGCCTATAAGGAGGAAGGAAAGAATATATACGAATGGATGTTAGGATTCGCCCGCGAATGATCTTTCGCCGGCCCATGCGCCAAGGAACCGGCATGAATTTTTTTAAGAAGATTTTATTAGAATTCTGATAGATATTTACAAATTATCCATCATCTAATCATTAGCCATTATGAAAAAGCGGAGCGCGTATTTATTGATACTGGCTGTTTTTTGTACTTTTTTATTTTCCTGTAAAAAAGGAGATACCGGTCCAGCGGGCGATACCGGCCCCCAGGGGCCAACAGGCAATGCAGGACCCCAGGGCCCGCCCGGCAACGCCAATGTCAAAACCGATACGTTTACCTTAACCAATGCGGACTGGAAATACCCCGGTTCTTATTTCCAGACGACCACTCCCGGCGTTTCCCTTGGTTATACTACCCGGTTCAGCAACCGGAGTTTTGCGGGGCTCACCGCGGATATCCTGAACAAGGGCGCCGTACTGGTTTATTTTACGGCTAATGCCGGCAATGCCCAGCAATGGACCCCGTTGAACCAGTTCATCATCCTGAACGGAGTGAGCTATAATTACGTATATGAGACCTCTGTAGGGCAGGTAAAGCTTCATTTCTGGATGACCAAGGCAACATCCGATCCCCCTACGCTGAGTAGTTTTACGCTTCCCCCCTATAAATTTAAGATCGTGCTGGTCGGGGGCGAGATCGCCAATACGGCGCCTGCCTCCGCCGGTAAGCAGTCCCCCGGGCCGGTTTCGGAAAGCCCGGCCCCCGGAGAAGCCCCGGCGGTACGGGAAAAGAGCGCATTGCAGCAGGAACTGGAAGGATTGCCCTATGCGGAAGTATGTAAAAAATTAGGCATAAGCCCCTGATTTAAAAAATCTTTCATTTTTTTCATATTTGCTCTATATTATCCTATCTTTGCGCTCCTTAAAAGCGTATGGGTAAGCAACCTCTTATTAAACAGGATGGATCTATCGTAGAAGCTTTGTCCAATGCGATGTTCAAAGTAAAGCTGGAGAATGGCCATGAAATACTGGCTACGATCTCCGGGAAAATGCGGATGAACTATATCAGGATATTGCCCGGGGATAAGGTAGGCGTTGAAATGAGTCCGTATGATCTTTCAAGGGGAAGAATCATTTTCAGATATAAATAGTTAAACCCGAGGTAGTTGCCTTGGATAAAACAGAATTGACATGAAAGTAAGAGCATCCATTAAGAAAAGAAGCGTTGATTGTAAGATCGTACGCCGCAAAGGCCGGTTATATGTGATCAACAAAAAGAATCCTCGTTTTAAACAAAGACAGGGATAATCTTCCGGGCTTAACAGCCTGGTTTGCCTTTTATAATAGCACAAACAAACACTTAATAATTTATGGCCCGTATTGCCGGTGTAGATTTACCAAAAAACAAAAGAGGAGAAATTGGCCTTACCTATATATATGGTATCGGCCCTGCTACTGCAAAATACATTCTTGAGAAATCAGGCATCAGCTTAGACAAGAAAGTAAACGAGTGGAATGACGAAGAGCTGAATGCCATCCGTTCTACCATTACGAACGAGTTTAAGGTGGAAGGTCAATTGCGTTCCGAGGTGCAGATGAGCATCAAGCGTTTACTGGATATCGCCTGCTATCGCGGTTTGCGTCATCGTAAAGGGCTTCCGGTCCGTGGTCAGCGCACCCGCACCAACAGCCGTACCCGTAAAGGAAAACGCAAGACAGTCGCCGGAAAGAAAAAAGCCGCTAAGAAATAGCAAATAAATGACCATGCGCCGGATGTCCCGATGGGAAATAGGGCATGGTCTACCGGGTTCCCGGTTAATATATAACAATCAACAGACTACCTCCAACATTACCAAATGGCAAAAACACAGAACAGCGCCAAAGCCGCTGCAAAAAAAAGAATCGTTAAGGTTGACTCCTACGGCGATGCGCATATCAGCGCCAGTTTCAATAACCTTATCATCAGTATTACCAATAAGCTGGGCCAGGTGATCTCCTGGAGCAGCGCCGGAAAGATGGGCTTCAAGGGCTCTAAAAAGAATACGCCTTATGCCGCGCAGATGGCCGCTTCCGACGCTGGTAAAACAGCATTTGACGCGGGCGTTAAAAAAGTGGACGTGTATGTCAAAGGCCCCGGCTCAGGACGGGAAAGCTCTATCCGCGCGCTGTCCAATGTAGGGATAGAAGTGGTGATGATCAAGGATATGACGCCGCTGCCGCATAACGGATGCCGCCCCCCCAAGAAAAGAAGAGTTTAGTAATACCGGATACGAAGCAGGCAAACCTGTTCGTATCCATTTTATATTAAAAAAGGCGTACGATTGATTTTTAAGATTTTTACTGATCGTACGACCTAACTAAAAAATCAACGCAAACACATTATGGCACGTTACACTGGCCCCAAAACAAGGATCTGCAGAATATTCGGCGAACCGATCCTTGGCAATGGTAAATACCTTACCAAAAACAGCTTTCCTCCGGGACAACACGGACCTACGCGTAAACGCAAGGCTCCGGGAGAATATGCGCTTCAGTTAAAAGAAAAGCAGAAGGCAAAATATACCTATGGCGTCCTGGAAAAACAATTCCGTAAGACTTTTGAAGAAGCCGCCCGTCTTAAAGGGGTAACCGGCGAAAACCTTATGAAATTGCTGGAAGCGCGTTTAGACAATGCCGTTTACAGGCTTGGCATTGCGCCTTCCCGTCCCGCCGCCCGCCAGTTGGTTTCGCATAAGCATGTTACCGTAAATGGCGAAATAGTGAATATCCCTTCTTTTCAGCTGAAACCCGGCGATGTGATCAGCCTTAAGGAAAAGGATAAGACCAACGCTTCTATTACCGGCGCGATCCGCGGAAAGAACCTGAAATTTAGCTGGCTTGACTGGAGCGAATCCGAAATGAAGGGAACCTTTGTCGCCTACCCTGAAAGGGAAAGCGTTCCGGAAAATATTAAGGAGTCTTTGATTGTGGAATTGTATTCTAAGTAATTCTATTCATCAGTAAATCTTACATTTTAATATGGCCATTTTAAATTTCCAGAAACCAGAAAAGATCATCTTGCAAAAGGCTACGGAATTTGAAGCTCAGTTTGAGTTTCGTCCGTTAGAACCGGGCTTTGGCGTTACCGTTGGCAATGCATTGCGCAGAGTGCTGCTGAGTTCTTTGGAGGGGCATGCTATCATAGGAGTGCGGATTGAAGGGGTAGACCATGAGTTTGCTACTGTTAAAGGCATTTCCGAAGATGTGGTTGAAATCATCCTGAACCTTAAACAGGTGCGGTTTAAGAAAAAAGTGGAGAATGAAATCGGGCAGGAAAAGATCTCGCTGAACATCAAAAATAAAAGCGAATTTACCGCAGGCATGATCGGCGAAGCTTCACAGAGCTTTGAGATCATGAACCCGGATCTGCTGATCTGTACGCTTGATCCTTCTGCGAAACTGGATATTGAGATCACGGTGGCGAAAGGACGCGGATATGTTCCTGCGGAAGAAAATAAACTAAAGGATTCTCCATTCGGATATATTCCCACGGATTCCATTTTTACGCCGATCAAGAATGTAAAATACGCTATCGAAAACACCCGCGTTGAACAGCGCACCGACTATGAGAAGCTGATCATGGATGTGGTTACCGACGGCACCATTCAACCCGAAGAAGCTGTAAAACAGGCCAGCCGTATTCTTATACAGCACCTGATGATCATCACCGACGAGAATATTACTTTCGACAGCAAGGAAGATAAGAAGGAAGACGTGGTGGATGAGCAGATGCTGCAATTGCGCAAGGTGTTAAAGACGCCGTTGGAAGACCTCGATCTTTCCGTTCGCGCCTTCAACTGCCTGAAAGCCGCTAAGATCAATTCCTTAAGCGAACTGGTACAGTACGAGCAGGAAGACCTGATGAAGTTCAGGAACTTCGGACAGAAGTCTCTGGCAGAGATCGAGCAGGTGCTGGCCGAAAGAGGATTGCATTTCGGAATGGACCTGAGCAAGCTCGGGGTGGACAAGGAAGAGTTTTAATTGAAATATTAGGCGACTGCGAGGTTGTATGGCCTCGCAGCGTTTTTTTACAATCTATATTTATAACAGGCTGCAATTCCTGACACGGTGCAGTCTTAAACATCAACGTCATGCGTCACGGAGACAAAATCAACAATCTCGGCAGAACAGCCGCTCACAGAAAAGCTTTATTAAG
>JAEUVR010000017.1 GCA_016786785.1 Chitinophagaceae bacterium | reverse complement strand
CGCCGAAGCCTTAGGCGGACTTGGATCATCTCCTGTGGTATTGCTTACCGGAACCGTTAACTCCCCTACCAGCCAGGCTGTTATCCAGGAGTTTATTGCCCGCTATCCCGGAAGCCGGCATGTTCAGTACGACGCTATTTCTTATAGCGGATTGATAGCCGCCAACGAAGCGTCTTATGGTAAAAAACTTATCCCAACTTATCGTTTTGATAAAGCGACAGTGATAGTAAGTCTTGGCGCAGACTTTTTAGGAACATGGTTGGACCCGGTCAGGTTTCAACGCGACTATTCTTCAAACCGCAGGGTGACCGCCGCTAATCCTACGCTGAGCAAACACTACCAGTTTGAAAGCGCGCTTAGCATGACGGGGGCCAATGCGGATGAGCGTTTTACGCATAAGCCGTCAGAGACCGGCGCCGTTGCGGCCGCTCTGCTGAATGCCGTAAACGGCGCTGCCGTTGCAGGCATCGCCAATGAAAAACTGAAAAAAGGAATTGAAAAGGTTGCGGCAGACCTGAAAGCGGCAAACGGTTCGTCGCTCGTGGTTTGCAATAGCAACAACCCCCATATACAGATCATTGTTAACGCCATCAATGAAGCTGTGGGCGCTAACGGAAAAACGATAGACTGGAACGTTCTCCTGCAAACAAAACGCGCGCTTGATAGCGAATTCGCCGCCTTGGTTTCCGATATGGAAGCCGGAAGGGTCGGCGCATTGATCGTTAATGATGTAAACCCCGCTTACGATTATCACGACGCCAAACGTTTTGCCGACGCTCTGAAAAAATGTAAAGTATCCGTTGCGCTGAGCTATAAGCTCGATGAGACGGCGGAGCTTTGCAAATACAGCGCGCCGGTTCATCATTTTCTTGAAAGCTGGGGCGATGCAGAGCCTGTTTCGGGAAATATCAGCATGATCCAGCCTACCATCGCGCCTTTGTTCTCCACAAGGCAATACCAGGATAGCTTACTCAAATGGAGCGGCAACGCTACCTCATACGAAACCTATTTCCGCGATTTCTGGACCAAAAAATTAGGCGGTTATGAATCATATGCCAAAGCTCTCCAGGAAGGCGTTATCGATACGGCTCCTGCCGGATCGCCAACAGCCGTATTCAACGCTGCCGCTACCGCCCCGGCAATAGCTGCGGTAGAAGCCCTGCCCAAGGGCGGCGCCATCGAACTGGCGCTTTATGAAAATGTCGCTATGGGCGACGGCCGCCAGGCAAATAATCCCTGGTTGCAGGAGCTGCCCGACCCGCTTACCAAAGCGGTTTGGGATAATTATGCGATAGTATCGCCTAAGTACGGAAGGGAAGTACTGGGCATCGACCTCAGCAAGCAGAAAGACGCGGATAACTATGAGGTGCATCCCGATAAACCCGTGGTAAGCATAAAAGCAGGCGATAAGGAAATAACCCTGCCGGCCCTCATCATCCCCGGGATGAACGACGATACGGTGGCCATCGCGCTGGGTTATGGAAGAAGAAGCGCCAGCAATAACGATGAAGATACGGCCAAGAAGATAGGCCGCGCAGTAGTAGGAGCGGGTAAAAATGCTTTTGTATTTTCCTGGTTCAACGGAACTACCGTGGAACGCAGCGTTGCCGATGTAACTGTTTCCAAAACGGCAGAAACCTATAAGGTAGCCCAGAACCAGACGCATAATTCATATGAGGGGAGGACGAACGTTATTAAGGAAATAACCCTGGATGAATTTAAGGCCAATCCCAATACCATATTGGATGAGCGGGCGCATGAGTTAAAACCCTGGGGCGGCCTGGAAAATTTTGAAGAGGAAGGATCTCCCTACCCTGTATATGATCATCCCGGCGCCAAATGGGGCATGTCCATCGACCTGAACAGCTGCTTTGGCTGCGGCGCCTGCGTGGTAGCCTGCTCGGCGGAAAACAATGTGCCGGTAGTAGGAAAGAATGAAGTATTGAGGTTCCATGATATGCACTGGTTGAGGATCGACCGTTATTTCAGCGGTAACCCCAACGATCCGGAATCTATCCAAACCGTTTTCCAACCTATGCTTTGTCAGCATTGCGACAATGCGCCCTGTGAAAACGTTTGCCCTGTTGCGGCTACCAGCCACAGCTCAGAAGGCATCAACCAGATGGTTTATAACCGTTGTATCGGCACCCGCTATTGCGCGAACAACTGTCCTTATAAAGTTCGCCGTTTTAACTGGGCGGACTACACAGGAGCGGATAGCTTTAAAAACAACCAGCAGATCAGCGGCGTTGGCGCCCTGAATGACGCGGTGTTGATGATGAACGACGATCTTACCCGCATGGTATTGAATCCCGATGTTACCGTTCGCAGCCGCGGCGTGATGGAAAAATGTTCATTCTGCGTTCAGCGTCAGCAGGAAGGTAAGCTGAAGGCCAAAAAGGAAAACCGTCCCCTGGCAGACAGCGACACAAGCGTAGCCTGCGCTACAGCCTGCCCGGCAGACGCGATCATATTCGGAAACGTGAACAACAAATCCAGCATGATCAGCAAGGTAAGGGCTGAAAATAAGAACAGGCTTTATTATGCGCTGGAACAAATTCATACCCTGCCCAATGTGAACTATCTGGCCAAGGTGAGGAATTCCGCTACTGCCGGCGATATTGAACGCGAGGCGCATCCGGCAACTGAAAGTCATTCATAATTTGTAGTCTTAACGCATATATACGAGATACGAACAAAGCTGAATATTATGGCATTATTAAAATACGAATCACAGGTAAGACCTCCGCTGGTGGACGGCGATAAAAATTACCACCAGATCACGGAAGATATCGTCCGTCCTATTGAGGCAAAACCAAGCCGCTTGTGGTGGATCGGATTTCTGATATCTGTTGGTTTGCTGATGTTCGGGGTATATTCAATCTATCGCGAATTAAATTATGGAACAGGTCAGTGGAACCTGAATAAAACGATCGGATGGGGATGGGATATTACCAATTTCGTATGGTGGGTAGGTATCGGTCATGCCGGCACCCTTATCTCGGCGATCTTATTATTATTCAGGCAGGGATGGCGCACCGGCGTTAATCGCGCCGCGGAAGCGATGACCATTTTTGCGGTGATCTGCGCAGGCCAGTTTCCTATCTGGCACATGGGTAGGGTATGGATGGCTTTTTTCGTATTTCCTTATCCCAATACCCGCGGTCCTTTATGGGTTAATTTCAACTCTCCGCTGCTTTGGGACGTATTTGCGATCTCTACATATTTTACCGTGTCCTTATTATTCTGGTATTCGGGGCTTTTACCCGACCTGGCCACCGTGCGGGACAGGGCAAAGCTGAAATGGAGAAAATTTATGTACGGCCTGCTCTCTTTCGGATGGACAGGTTCTACCAAGCACTGGCAACGCCATGAAAGCCTTTCCCTCGTTCTTGCGGGGTTAAGCACGCCCCTGGTATTGTCCGTGCATACGGTGGTATCCTTCGACTTTGCCACTTCGGTGATACCCGGATGGCATACGACCATATTCCCGCCCTACTTTGTTGCGGGAGCCATCTTCTCCGGGTTTGCCATGGTGCAGACGCTATTGGTTGTTACGAGGAAAGTGCTGAACCTCCAGGAATATATCACGCTCGAGCATATCGAAGTGATGAATAAGGTAATTGTATTGACTGGGTCTATCGTGGGCATCGCTTATTTAACGGAGCTGTTTGTGGCCTGGTATGGACAGAACCCTTATGAGATGTGGGCTTTCATGGAAAACCGCGCCAATCCTTTCAGCCCCTACGGATGGAGCTATTTCCTGATGATGAGCTGTAACGTGCTTTCTCCGCAGATATTCTGGTTCCGGAAGATGAGAAGAAACCTGACCGTAACCTTCTTCATGTCTGTTATCGTGAATATCGGGATGTGGTTCGAACGTTTTGTGATCATCGTAACTTCTATATACAGGGATTATCTGCCCAGCAGCTGGAGCACCTATTATACGCCGACCATCTGGGAGATCGGATTCTATCTCGGAACTTTCGGGTTATTCTTTACCTGTTATTTCCTCTTCTCTAAATTCTTCCCTGTAATTGCTATTGCGGAGATCAAACATATCCTGAAAAAATCAGGAGATAATTATAAAGAGAACATGGACGTCGTTGAGCATAAGGGAGCTGATGAAATGTATCATGAGGCGCACGCCGAACATCATTAATAATGAACCTTAATTTTGAATCTTCAATTTCAGGAGAATGGCTATAAAAAAATTTGTTGTCGGTTGCTTTGACGAGGAGGGCGCGTTATTCGACGCGGTGAAAAGCGTTCGTAAATCGGGATATAAGATTCACGACGTATATACCCCGTTCCCTATTCATGGGCTGGACAAGGCATTGGGACTAAGAGACACAAGCATACATACGGCGGGCTTTATCTACGGCGCAACAGGCACCACGGTAGCGCTGGGTTTTATTTCATGGATCTTTACGGCAGACTGGCCCCTGAACCTGGGCGGCAAACCGCATTTTGCCCTGCCTGCCTGGATCCCTATCATGTTTGAGCTTACCGTGTTGTTTGCCGCGGTAGGAATGGTGCTCACCTTCTGTTATCTCTGCCAACTGGCGCCCTTTGTTAAAAAACATCACTTTAACCTGAGATCAACCGACGATCTTTTTGTAATGGTCATAGATTGTTCTTCGAAGAATAATGAATCGGAAGTAAGCGCCTTCCTGGGAACCCTGGGCGCAAAAGAAATAAATGTTCAGGAAGCGGAAGAAGGATGGTGGCTTGGAAGATATGATAAGGAACAAAAATTACTGGTAGAAGGCAACCCGGTATAGGAATGATTAAAACTTTATGAAACGCAAATGAAAAAATTATCTGTCATAGCCGCTTTGTTACTGGCAGCGTCCGTCTGGAGCTGCACAGATGTCAGAAGAACGCCCGGGAAAGCGTACATGCCCGATATGGCTTATAGCAGGGCTTATGAAACCTATGCATCAACCGCAAACCTGGATTCTGCAGGGATTCATTACGATAAGCGTCCCGTGTCCGGCACGATCAAAAGAGGCGAATTATTGCCGTTTCCTTTAGCTCATGACGCTGTTGGCGATACTACTAATTATATCCTGTCCAAACAGGTTCCCAATCCGCTGCCTGCTTTAAACGCGCCTGAGCTGAAAGAAGCCGAAAGACTGTATCTCGTGAACTGCGGCATCTGTCATGGCGCCAAGCTTGACGGCAACGGCCCTTTGTATAATAGCGGCAACGGTCCGTATGCGGCCGCTCCCAGGAACCTGGTTACCGATCCTGTAACCACCGGCATGCCTGACGGACAAATGTTTTATTCTATCACTTATGGAAAGGGGCAGATGGGACCTTATGGTCCGCAGTTGAGTACTAAACAAAGATGGATGATTGTTCACTATATCAAGGCTAAGCAAAGCGAACACTCCGCAAAATAAATAAGCATATAGAAAAATAAAAAAGTTGAGCATGGCAAGTAAAGATTTTTTTGTGATCCCCAAGCGGTACAATACCTGGTCTTACGCATTGACCGGCGTAGGGATATTGTCGCTGATCGTCGGATTTTTAGTTTATGGAACCGGCGATGATATCCATCATAAAACCCGTTTCTGGGCTACTCTCCTGCACAACAGCGTTTACTTTTTATTGATCGTCAATGCCAGCATGTTCTTTGTTTGCGCTACCACCCTGGCTTTTGGCGGCTGGCAAATGGCTATCCGCAGGGTTCCGGAGGCGATCTCCGCCGCTGTGCCGGTAGTGGGCGTTATCGCCCTGGTTGTTTTGCTTGCTATTGTTTTCGGCGGTCATCACATGACCCATATCTATCACTGGACAGATGCGGAAGCGGTTCAGAACGATCCCATACTCAACGGTAAAAAGCCTTTTTTGAATATTTCTTTTTTCACGATCTGGACCGTCCTGACGATTGGTTTGTGGAGCATACTGGGATATAAAATGCGCTCGCTTTCGCGCAGCACGGATAATAGCGGACCGCTCAGCGTACAGGAGGGTAAAAAATACATCTGGAAAAACACCGTATGGGCCGCAATCTTTATCGTATGGTTTGCCCTTACCGTAATGTCGGTGACGCCATGGCTATGGCTGATGAGCATCGACGCGCATTGGTACTCTACCATGTACAGTTGGTACACATTTGCGAGCAGCTGGGTGGCGGGAGTAGCATTGATCGCCTTGTTTGTGGTTTACCTGAAGAACAATGGTTACCTGCAATATGCCAACAGGGAACATTTGCATGACCTGGGAATCCTCATGTTTGCCTTTTCTATTTTCTGGGCTTATCTCTGGTTTGCGCAATTCATGCTTATCTGGTATGCCAATATTCCCGAGGAAACCGTATACTTTGGCAATAGAACTACCGGGGTCTACAGCGGCCTGTTCTGGTTCACGTTCATTATCAATTTTCTTGCTCCTTTCCTGATCCTCATGAGAAGAGGGTCGAAGAGGAATTATGGAACAATTACCATGATTGCAGTGGTGATCCTGTTTGGGCACTGGCTTGATTTTCATCAGATGATATTTGCCAGCGTCGCTTCAGAGCATGTGGCGTTGAATTTATTTGACTTTGGCATTGCCGCTGGCTTTATTGGCGTTATCATGCTGGTAACCGGCAGAACGCTGAGTAAGTTTCCTTTGGTGGAAAAAAACCATCCGTTCACAAAAGAAAGTATTATTCATCATACCACTTAAATCATTTATAGCCCATTGTTAATACGTGATTGTGCATAAAAATTTTTGAACCTCATGTCTACAACTTCAATTCTTTTGCTGGCTATTTTGGGCCTTGGCTTTTTGATAACTTTTCAAATAGCAAAGGCGAGTGAATACGTGTCGATACTAAAAGGGGAAAAAAAGGCTTTTGAGCAAAGCAATAAAATAAACGGCTTCCTGATGATGGTCTTCCTGGTGTTGGGGCTTGTCGGGATCTGGTGGTGTCATGATCTGTATTACCATAAGACCTTATTGCCTTTTCCTTCGGCGTCCGATCATGGCGAAAAGATCGATACGATGATGTTTATCACCATTGCCATTACCGGCGTCGTATTTTTTATTACGCAGATATTATTGTTCTGGTTTTCTTATAAATATCAGTATTCCGATAAGCGCAAAGCGTATTTCTATCCGCACAATTCGAACTGGGAAATGTTATGGACTACCATTCCCGCCATTACCTTATGTATCCTCGTAGGGTTTGGCCTGTATTACTGGTACAAGATCACCGGCGACGCGCCCAAGGATGCGATGCAGGTGGAAATTACCGGAAAACAGTTCGGATGGATATACCGGTACCCCGGCAAGGATAATGTATATGGAAAAAAATACTATAAGAATATCGATGAAGCCAATAGCAACGAATTGGGGTTGATCTGGGAAGATGAATATTCGCATGATGATATTGTCACTTCCGAAGCTATGTACCTGGTTAAAGATAAGCCGGTTAAGATAAATATTTTTTCCAGGGACGTGATCCATTCGGTAGGTCTTCCGCATTTCCGTATGAAGATGGACGCCGTACCCGGCACGCCCACGACCATGCATTTTACGCCGAAGTATACTACGGATGAAATGAGAGAGATCACTAAAAACCCTAATTTTGAATATGAGATTGCCTGCGATCAGCTTTGCGGCAACGGGCATTATTCTATGAAAGGCGTCGTGAAAGTAGTAACTCAATCGGAATTTATTTTATGGCGGGCTAAACAGCGGGCAAAATACTTAGATGTTTTTCCGGAAAACGCCCCTTCTACTCCAAGCGCCAATCCTACAGATACAACAACCAAAACGGCTCCCGCAGCCCTGAATAAATAAATTTAAATTTCTTTATCATGAGCAATGAAGCAGCAATGCATGGTCATCCTGAGGTAATAACAACTCATGAATCGCATCATGATGAACACCACGTACACCATCACAAGGAAACGTTCATCACTAAATATATTTTTAGCCAGGATCATAAAATGATTGCCCGCCAGTTCCTTATCACGGGGATGCTCTGGGCGATAATAGGCGGTTTGATGTCTGTGCTTTTCCGGCTTCAGCTTGCTTATCCCGATCAAAGCTTTCCGATACTGGAAGATATCCTGGGCAGATGGGCAAAAGGCGGAAAAATAACGCCCGAGGCTTATTACGCGCTGGTTACGATGCACGGCACCATCATGGTGTTTTTTGTATTGACAGGCGGATTGAGCGGAACCTTTGCTAATTTCCTCATTCCCCTTCAGGTGGGCGCCAGGGATATGGCTTCGCCGTTTCTTAATATGCTGTCCTACTGGTTTTTTGTTCTTGCCAGCGTTGTAATGATCTCCTCCTTTTTTGTGCAGTCGGGACCTTCGCAGGGAGGATGGACGGCTTATCCGCCGCTAAGCGCGCTTGGGGACGCTTCGCCGGGATCGAAAGCGGGCATGGACCTTTGGTTGACGTCAATGGCGCTTTTTGTGGTATCGCAATTGCTTGGCGGATTAAACTATGTATCCACCATCTTAAACCTGCGCACCAAGGGAATGGCCATGACCAGGCTTCCGCTGACCATCTGGGCCTTGTTCTTTACCGCAGTATTGGGCATCTTGTCGTTCCCGGTATTGTTATCCGGGTTTATCCTGTTATTGTTCGACCGCAATGCCGGAACAAGCTTTTACCTGTCCGATATTTATTTGTCGTCTACCCAGCAGGCCCTTCCCAATGAAGGAGGAAGCGCAATATTGTACCAGCACCTTTTCTGGTTCCTCGGGCATCCCGAAGTATATATCGTGATCCTGCCGGCAATGGGTATTGTATCGGAGGTAATGAGCGTGAACGCCAGGAAGCCTATTTTCGGTTATATGGCGATGGTAGGATCTTTGTTTGCGATCACTACGCTGGCCTTCCTGGTCTGGGCGCATCATATGTTTGTGAGCGGAATGAATCCTTTCCTGGGTTCCGTTTTCGTATTGCTGACCCTTCTGATCGCCATCCCTTCTGCTATTAAGGTCTTTAACTGGCTAACGACTATATGGAGAGGCAACCTGAGGTTTACAAACGCGATGCTTTTTTCGCTTGGCTTTGTAAGCATATTTATATCCGGGGGGCTTACCGGTATTTTTGTCGGCAACTCTACATTGGACATTCAGCTCCACGATACTTATTTTGTTATCGCGCACTTTCATATTGTAATGGGGGTTGCCGGTTTCTTCGGGATGTTTGCCGGTATTTACCACTGGTTTCCTAAAATGTTCGGGCGTTATATGAATAATACCCTGGGTTATATCCATTTTTGGGTAACCCTGATAGGCTCCAATCTTATTTTCTGGCCCATGCACTATGAAGGCCTTGCAGGGATGCCTCGTCGCTATCTTGATTATTCCAACTGGCAATCCTTTAATATGTTTCAAGGACTTAACACGTTTATTTCCATTGTAACCATTGTGGTATTTGCCGTACAGCTCATGTTTGTATTCAACTTCTTCTATTCTATTTTTAAAGGAAGAAAAGTGATGACCAGGAATCCCTGGAGTTCGACTACGCTGGAATGGACTACGCCGATAAGGCCGGGGCATGGCAACTGGCCCGGAGAGATCCCCGAAGTGCATCGTTGGGCGTATGATTATAGCAAGGATGGAAGAGATTTTATTCCTCAGACCGAAGAGGTGAAAGAGGATGAAGCCAAGCATTGATCAAATATTATATCCGGATTCTCCAGAAGCCCATGTGAAAGCTGAAATAGGAAACAGAAAAGCTATGGCGGAATCAAACAGTTCTTTTACAATTGCGAGCAAGTTGCGGGATTATATGATGCTGATAAAAGTCAGCCTCAGTTTTCTGGTGGTATTCTCTGCCGTAGTGAGTTACCTGCTGGCCCCCAAAGTAGTGGAATACCATTGGGGAATGATCGTCCTGCTGTTTCTGGCGGGCCTGATGATCACGGGAAGCGCCAATGCGGTGAACCAGGTGACGGAGAAGGATACTGACGCCCTCATGAAGAGAACCGCAAAACGTCCCGTTGCAGAGGGGAGGATGAGCGTTACGGAAGGATGGGCTTTTGCGGCTATATCAGGCATTCTCGGGGTATTGATCCTGGCAGTCTTTTTTAACCTGCTGTCGGCTGTTATTGCCGCTATTAGCTGGTTTGTGTACGCTTTTATGTACACGCCGTTAAAAAAGGTGAATTCAGTAGCCGTGCTGGTTGGAGCTATTCCCGGAGCCCTGCCCTGTCTTATCGGATGGACGGCGGGCCAGGATGAGTTGAGCGCAGGAGGATGGATATTATTTGCTATCCAGTTTTTTTGGCAGTTCCCCCATTTTTGGGCAATAGCCTGGATAGCGCATAAGGATTATACGAATGCAGGATTTAAGCTGATGCCGTCGGTTGAAGGGCCTACAAAGTATTCAGCCATTCAAACGATCATTTATTCGCTGGCGTTGGCGCCGATAGGGGTATTACCCTACCTGGAAGGGATGAGCGGGATAACGAGTTTTTGGATCGTTTTGGCGGCAAATGGTTTTATGATCTGGCAATGCATCAGGTTATACAGGGAAATGAATGTTCAGGCCGCAAGAAGAGTGATGTTTGGCAGTTATTTTTATCTGGCCGTGGTGCTATTGGCTTTATTGGCTGATAAATCATGATCATTAAACGTAAATAAAATATTCAATTGTGACAACGACAGAGATCGTGAATACACAACACAATAAGATCCATCCCCACAAATTTACTTTGTGGATAGCCATAGGCAGCATTATCATGATGTTTGCCGGGCTTACCAGCGCATTTATTGTGAAGGGAGCGCAGCCTGAATGGGAAACGATTGAAATACCCAGGCCTTTTTATTATTCCACCCTGATCATTTTAATCAGCAGCGTCACGATCCAAATGGCGTTAAAAGCGTTTAAAGAAAGAAGAATGAGCGCTTATCGGCGGTTGATCTCGATCACCGCTATTGCCGGAATAGGATTCATCGTTTTGCAAATGGTCGGTTTCCATAAGCTGTGGCAGACGGGCACGACTTTCAACGGATCGGGCGCAGGCCAGTTCCTGTATATCATATTCGGTTTGCATGCGCTGCATGTGCTTGGCGGAATTATCGCCTTGCTGATCATGTTCTTCAGGGCATATAGTTCGAAAATCAGAAATTATAACCCGGTATCGATTGAGCTGGCAAGTATTTATTGGCATTTTGTAGACCTCTTATGGGTATACCTTTTTGTATTCTTTTTGTGGTCTGTATAATATAAAGCAAAGACTAAAATTATCTAACTGGTTAATTTTGAAGAACCAAAATAAAACAGCAACATGGCAGAAGCATTAACAGCTAATGAAAAATGGTGGGGCGGAGGAAAGAGTCCTTTTAATGTGGAGTATGGAAAGCTTATGATGTGGTATTTCCTCATGAGCGATGCCTTTACCTTTGGCGCGTTCTTAATATCTTATGGAACCATCAGGTTTTCCAGCGCCGCATGGCCCGACCCCAATCATGTGTTTTCTTCTTTTCCATTTATGGGTCATACCCATCTGCCCCTGGTCTTTGTGAGCCTTATGACCTTTATTCTTATCATGAGCTCTGTAACCATGGTACTGGCTGTTGCTGCGGGTCATGCTAACAATAAAGCCGGAGTAATCAAATGGATGTCCTGGACAATATTGGGCGGTATTGCCTTCCTGGCTTGTCAGGCCTGGGAATGGACGCATCTTTATCACCAGGATGCCTGGTGGGGTAAAAACCCTTTCACCAACTTTGACGGAACCCCCGCATCGACCAATTTTACTAATTTCTTTTTTACCATTACGGGCTTTCATGGCTTTCACGTTTTTTCGGGAGTGATCGTAAATATTATCATGCTGATCATGACCATCAGGGGGACTTTTGAGCGGAGAGGACATTATCTAATGATCGAAAAAGCCGGATTATACTGGCATTTTGTGGATCTTGTCTGGGTATTTGTGTTTACCTGCTTTTACCTGTTTTAAGTTTGATGAATATTTAATAAGTTTATTGTATGGCAAATATGGATAATACAGCTGTCGCGGCGCATAAAGAAGAACATAGTTTTGACGCCAAAGCGATATGGCGTACGTTCTGGATATTATTGATCATCACCTGCCTGGAATTGGCTATAGGGATGTTTGTGGCTCCCCAGTTCCCACATCACTATAAAATATGGTTCAATATCCTGTATATTATTTTTACGCTCGCCAAGGCTTTTTATATTATTGCGGAATTTATGCACCTGCGTCATGAACTTAAGAATATGATCATGACCATTGCTATACCCTGCTTACTGTTTATCTGGTTTATTGCCGCATTCCTCTGGGATGGTCATGCGTTCAAAACGGCCAGGGAAACGCTTGATCCCCGCGATCCCCCGGCAAAAGTAGAGCAGAAAGCGCCCGCGCATGCGCCCGCCGGAGAAGAGCATATTAAATAGCTTATCGACTCCTTTTACTTCATTAGGGTTTCTTAACTTTGCCGCTCAATTTATAAAGTGAGCAGAAAAGCGATATTGGCCCTTTGTTTAGTGGTATTGCTTCCCCTTATTGGTTACCTGCTGGTAAGCAAGGCGACCAGGAATGTCGTTATCATGCCCCCGCGTTATTTTCCCGACACGGTCATAAACAAGGTAGTTAATGGCAAGAGCGTTTCAGATACGGTCTGGCATTCCCTGAAAAATATCAGCCTGATCAACCAGCTTGGGGATTCCGTTTCCCTCGATGACCTGAAGGGGGATATTATTGTCGCGAATTTTTTCTTCACCCGCTGCCCTTCTATCTGCCCGACGCTGACAAAGAATATGAAGGGATTGCAGGACGCCTTAAAAATGAGAGATCCCCGCCGGCAAATGGATGTTAACTTTGTTCATTTCCTGTCCTTCAGCGTCGACCCGGAGAGGGATTCAGTCGCGACGCTAAAAAAGTATGCGGATAAATATGGCGTTAACCCGGACGTGTGGTGGTTGCTGACCGGCCCGAAAAAAACGATATACGATTTTGCTTTTGAAGAATTGAAACTGGGCATACAGGACGGCGAAGGCATAGACGCCAATTTCCTGCACACCGATAAATTCGTATTAATAGACAGGGAAAAACATGTACGAGGGTATTACAGCGGCCTTGATGCTAATGAGCTGTCTAAGCTGGCGGAAGACCTTACCATCATCATGCTCGAAAAAGATAAGAAGAAGAAAAGAAAAATATTTTAATATGCTGGATCCTGTACTTGTCAAAAATGATAAAAAGGCGAAGACGCTTATCTTTATTGTTTCTGTCGTGGTATTTATCGCCATAGTCGTGTTAGACAGAGTACAGATCTCTGTTGGCGGCGATTTTGACGCGCATGTATTTGCCAGGATCAATGCTGTTATCAATACAATTGTTTCCTTGTTATTAAT
>JAEUVR010000450.1 GCA_016786785.1 Chitinophagaceae bacterium | reverse complement strand
TCCCTCCCACAATAAGGCCATAACTTTTAAAATCCTGGTTGGCGCCCTCTATCACGAAGCCGGCTCCCTTGGCAAAATAAATATCGCCATATATTTCGAGGGGCACTTTCTTCACTGTTGTCAGCGGCAGGGTAATGCTGCCGTTTATCCAGTATTGGCCATGGGGAATCATTACCGTTTGCCCTTTATTAGCCGCATTGATGGCGGCCATCAGCGGGGCGGTATTATCGGTTCCGACGGTTCCGTTATAATCGCCGGTCATACCAAACCAGCGGCCGTCGATCGCGCCGCTGTATTGTCTTTTAAACCGGTTTGCTCCGCTAACGATGATCGTCCCCCCATTGTCGGCGCTGCTAAGGTCCTTGGTATCATGGTAAAATATGCCTTCCTTTCCCGGATCCGTAATAAAATAAAAATTGGTAGTGGAAGCGGAAGATCTTAAACCGGCTATGGTTATACGAACCTGGCTATAGGAAAAAGTAGACGCCATTATAAGGGTGGCTGCTAAAAGCAAAAAGGGAAATCGTTTCATAACAAATAAAATTTGTGGAAGCGCGGTTTAGCCTGCTTAAACTATCCGGGAAATTGAAGAAAAAGGACTGTTCATGGGAAATCGGGCATTAGGGTTTACAATCGGGAACAACGATTCATCATTAAAATCGTAAAGAAAATCCAGGGCAAACGAACAAAAACCGAACCAAAGCTACGATTCATCATTAAAATTAGGCAGGAGGCGACAACTACTGATACGCTTTAACAAATCCAATAAGCCAATCAATGCCGTTCTGTTCATCCGGTGATCATTAACGATACAACCCATGCCGCTATTGTATCCTATCTTAGAAACGCAATTTACGCAAATCCGTTTTACAGGTAAACACAGAACAGCCTGGCATTGCTTTAGAATATTACGCAGGCCTGTTTTGCAGATAGACAGCCATTTCCTGCTGGTATTGTTTGGCGACAGTTGCGGCGGCGGCGGCAAAGTCTTCCTTATCATCGGCAAAGATGATCGCGCGGCTGACATTCACCAACAATCCGACATTACTATTCATCCCCGACCGGGAAATCTCAGAAAGGCTCCCTCCCTGCGCGCCAACGCCGGGAACCAGGAAGAAATGTTCGGGATAGGCGCTTCTTATCTTTCCGATCATCTCGTGACGGGTAGCGCCGATAACATACATCAGGTTATCCGGGCTTCCCCAGGCGGCAGATCTTTTGAGCACCTGCTCATACAGAAGTCCCTCTCCCGCCGGGAGCATTTCAAAATCGGCAGACCCGGCATTGGAGGTGAGCCCCAATAGAATTGTCCATTTGCCCGTATATTCCAGAAAAGGTTTTACGCTATCCGCTCCCATATACGGCGCCACGGTAACCGCGTCAAAATGCATGGCTTCAAAAAAGGCTTTCGCATATTGCGAAGAGGTATTGCCGATATCTCCCCTTTTTGCGTCTGCGATGGTAAAATGCGTATCAGGGATATAGTCGATCGTCTTCATCAATGAAGTCCACCCTTTAACGCCATTGGCTTCATAAAAAGCCGTATTGATCTTATAAGCAACGCAGTATGCTTTGGTAGCGTCGATGATCTGCTTATTAAACGCAAACTGGGGATCTTCCGCAGACAATAAATGCGAAGGGACCTTATCCAGGTCGGAATCCAGTCCCACGCAAAGATAACTCTGTTTGCCAAGGATCTGGTCTATCAGTTCTGCTCTGGTCATAATTGATGTATTCTCGCTTATTGGGTTGCGATAGCCTGGCTTCGGCTGCGCAACGGTTATTTGGCTGTTATCAGATGCTTCCGGTACGGCCCCCATCCACACGTATGCTTGTACCCGTTATATACGCCGCTGCGGGAGACGCCAGAAAAGCCGCCAGGGCGGCCGTTTCAGCGGGTTTGGCAAAGCGTTTTAGGGGTATCTCCCTAAGCATCGCCTGGCGGATATCTTCGACCGGCTTACCGGATCTTTTGGCGTTGCCCTCCATAAGGCTCGACAGACGCTGCGTGTCGGTAAACCCAGGCAACACATTGTTTACGGTAATTCCATATTCGCCCAATTCATTGGCCATACTCCTCGCCCAGGAAGCGACCGCTCCGCGAATCGTATTGGAAACGCCAAGATTCAGGAGCGGTATTTTTACCGAAGTGGAAACGATATTGATGATCCTTCCATAACCCGCCGATCGCATGGCCGGGAAAAAAGCTTTTACCAATAACTGATTGCAGATGATATGCTGGTTAAAAGCCGACAGAAAGGCGTTTTCGTCCGCCTCAATAATGGGGCCGGCGGCCGGTCCCCCGGTATTGTTGACCAGTATATGCACATCTGTTGCGCGGCTGATCTCTTCCGCCGCCATGCTCACCTGTTCGGGTTGAGAAAAATCGGCAACGCGGTAAGCATGGCGCTGCTGATGCGCCGCCGGAAGTCGCGCAAGCGCGTCTTTAAGGGTCTGCTCATTTCTTGCCAGCAGTATGCAGGTTGCCCCGAGGCCTGCCAGCTCCTGCGCTACAGCCAATCCTATGCCCTGGCTGCTTCCGCAGACCACCGCGGTCTTTCCGTTAAGCGAAATATCCATTTATCAATATTTTATTATGGTTTATTATAGGCTATTGTTCCACAGCCGCTGTCCTTTCCGAATGAACATTTGCATTCTGTATGGCGATATTCCTCGTTGCCTTGGCGGCAAAAATGCTAAATGGCGCTTTTGCATTTTCATTATCGGTCATCATGATCGGCAGACCATTATCTCCTCCCTCACGAATAGCCTGCGCCAGCGGTATCTCGCCCAGAAAGGGAATATCGTATTCTTCAGCAAGCCGTCTTCCGCCTTCTTTTCCAAAAATATACTGCCTGGTCTCTGCATTCCCCTCCAGTCCATGGGGAACAAAATAGCTCATGTTTTCCACCAGGCCTATAATGGGCGCTTTTACCTGCGCCTGCCCAAACATGGCAATTGCTTTTTTAGCGTCGATAAGCGCTACTTCCTGGGGAGTGGTTACGATGATCACCCCGCTTACCTGCACCGTTTGCAGAAGGGTCAGATGAATGTCCCCGGTTCCGGGAGGCATATCCACCACCAGGTAATCCAGTTCATCCCAGTATACGTCGGTAATGAACTGACGTATGGCGCTGCTGGCCATAGGCCCCCTCCATACCACTGCATTCTTATCGTCGACCAGCAAACCGATGCTCATCAGCTTAATGCCAAATCTTTCAATGGGCGCGATCATGCCCTTGCCATCCCGTTGCGTCATCATCGGTCTTTCTCCTCTTATCCCGAACATGATGGGCACGCTGGGCCCATAAATATCCGCATCCATCAGACCCGTTTTAGCGCCCCCCTGGGCAAATGCCAGGGCCAGGTTAGCGGCCACCGTACTCTTGCCTACTCCCCCCTTGCCGCTTACCACGGCGATAATATTTTTGACCTTAGGAAGCGCCGTTCCCGCATTTACCCTGATGCTCGAAGTATTGGCGGTGAAATTCACGGATACGCTGATATCTTTACCAGCCGCATCCTGGATAGCTTTGACGCAGGCCCTCCTGATCATGTCTTTTAAAGGACAGGCAGGCGTGGTGAGCACAACGGTAAACGAAATTTTATCTGCTTCAATAACGATATCCTTTACCATGTTTAAGGTCACAATATCCTTGCCCAGGTCCGGCTCCTGCACTGTTGCCAACGCTTCCAATACTTTTTCCCGCGTCATCACAATATATTAATTTATAATTTTTTGCAATATGTATATATTCTGCAAAATTAATCATTTAAAAGGGTGATCGTCCAATAATTTGAATTGGCTTTATGTGTTAAAATTTAACAGTTGAATCAGGGCATTAAACAAAAAAACGTAGGTTTGAGGGAGATGAAAAGAAGTATTCTTTACCTGGTATTATTTACGGCGATGATCCCCTTAGCATCCCGGGGACAATTTGAAAAGTTAAAAGACTCGGTTATTCAGTTATATGGCGTGGTCATGACGGCCGACAGCCTGGTAGGTCTCCCGTCCGTGAGCGTAATGATCGTCGGGCAGAACCGGGGAACCTTCACCAATGACCAGGGCGTCTTTTCGATCGTCGTGAACAAAGGCGACCAGGTGGTCTTCAGTTCCATCGGGTACAAATCAAAAACTGCAGAGATCCCCCGCGATATTGAAGGCAGCCAGTACAGTCTTATCCAGCTGATGGTCACCGACACCATGTACCTTCCGGTCACGATCATACGTCCCAGGCCCACCCGCGAACAATTTGAACGCGATTTCGTCAACAAGGATATCCCTGCCGATATGCTGGAGATCGCCAGGCAGAATACGGAGGAATCCAAACGAAGGATACTGGCCCGCTCGCTTCCGACCGACGGGCGGGAAGCGGCAAACCTCAATCTTCGCAATGTAGCCAACCGGCAGTATTACGCCGGCCAGGCGCCGCCTCAGAATATCTTTAATCCCTTTGCCTGGTCCGAATTCATTAAAGCCTGGAAACGCGGAGATTATAAAAAGAAGAACAACTGATGTTTCAGACAATCGCCGTTATAGGATCGGGTACCATGGGTAACGGGATAGCGCATCTGTTTGCCCAGCACGACTACCCTGTTCATCTTATCGATATCAGCGCTGCGCAGTTAGAAAAGGCGTTGCTGACCATAAGCAAAAACCTCGACAGACAGATCGCCAAGGGTATCCTTACCGAAGAACAAAAAAAGAGCGCGCTTGCCCGTATCCGCAGCTTTCAGGATATAGAAGAGGGAGTTGCGTCTGCAGACCTGGTCATCGAGGCGGCCACGGAGAACGCCGAACTTAAGCTAAACCTGTTTGCCCGGCTTGATCAGGCGACGCCGCCCTCATGCATCCTGGCTTCCAATACCTCCTCTATCTCTATTACTAAAATTGCCGCTGCAACAAATCGCCAGGGCAAGGTGATAGGCATGCACTTCATGAACCCTGTTCCGGTGATGAAGCTGGTGGAGATCATCAACGGCTATTCAACAGAGAAAAAGGTTACGGAGCAGATCGTTAACCTGAGCAAACGCCTGGGAAAAACGCCCTGCGTGGTAAACGACTACCCCGGGTTCATTGCCAACAGGATATTAATGCCTATGATCAATGAAGCCATCTATAGTTTGTACGAGGGCGTCGCGGGGGTTGCCGAAATAGACGCCATTATGAAACTGGGCATGGGACACCCGATGGGCCCACTGCAGTTGGCGGATTTCATCGGATTGGATACCTGCCATGCCATCCTGAAAGTGATGTACGAGGGCATGGGCCGGCCTCATCATGCGCCCTGCCCCCTACTGACCAATATGGTTACCGCCGGATGCCTGGGCGTAAAAAGCGGCGAGGGATTTTATTCCTATACGCCCGGCGCCAAAGAGCTGACTGTCAGCCAGCGGTTCAGCAGTTGAGGGCGAGCTTTAACAAGATCAAGAAGATCCCGGTTCCCGGGAATTTGCGATCCGCTTCATTAGCGATCCTTCAGTGATCCTTCAGCGATCCATTACCCGTCGGTAACCTGCCTGGGATCTGGCATTATTTACAGGCCGTTTTTTCACTGCTGCGCTTAAAGTCAATACGTTCCCTTGGCGGATTCGGCGGATTTAATAAAGGGGCATGCCGAAGGTCCTGCTTATCTTCTTTGGAGGTCACAAATTCTGACCTCCAATTTTCCAGTTATTTTAATCGCCCACACGCGGGGAGTCGACCTTTTCGAGCTCAAGGTCGCGGATATCGCCTAAACGATACAACGCTTCTTCCTTCCTGTTCCTTGGAATGCCAATGGTCATCCTGCAAAACAGGTTGGTTTCCTGACTGATGACAGCACAACCCAATTGTTTGATAGCCATCATAACCTCATTCATCTGGAGATAATTAAACGCCGCCGTATATTTTTCTTCTACGACTTTCTGCACGATGGGCGTAACCTGCAATACCAGGGATGCGGAAGTTTTATACGCGTTGATCAGCCCCGGAACGCCCAGCAAGGTTCCGCCGAAATAGCGGACCACTATCACCAGCGCGTTTGTCAACTGTTTGCTGTCTATCTGTCCAAGGATGGGTTTTCCCGCAGTCCCGGAAGGCTCGCCCGCGTCGCTGACGCGGAAGGCATCATCATTTATCCCCAGGCGATAGGCAAAACAATGGTGAGTGGCTTTGGGATGCTCTTTCTTTATCTCTTCCAGCCTGGCTTTGAAATCGGCCGTCGTAGCTATCGGATAGGAATAAGCGATAAATTTGCTTCCCCTGTCTTTAAACTCCGCCATACCCGGCTGCGTGATCGTATAATAAAAATCTTTATCGCTCATATTCGTATCTAATAATGTGTTGCGCCGCGGATACTGTCTCCCGTATCACTTAAGCGCTTCAGGGATCGCTTTACCGATTGATCCGTTGGGCATCTGCACCCTAAGCAAGGAAGCAATGGTAGGGGCAATATCCGTTATATGCGTTTCCCTCACGGTTCTGCCCTGTTTTATTCCCCAGCCCATAAACACCGCAGGAATATGCGCATCGTATGGGTTCCACGCGCTATGTCCTGTTCCCAGCGTCAACCCTTGCCAGCCGGGTTGTAAGATAACCTGGATAACCCCGGATCGGTACGGATTATAGCCATTAATAATCCTGGTCTTTATTTCTTCGGGGAGGGTCGCCTCGCCCGCTCTTTCCATATCCACCACAAATGCAACGCCAGGAACGGGTTTCAGAAAACGTATGCAATCATTCTTAATCGAATCGAGATCAAGGTTATTCTTGAGGATAAGGGGATGATTGAAATAAATCTGCGAAGCCCTAAAACGAACGACCAGCTTAGCCGCATGATATTTTTTTTCTAACAGGGCATTCATTTCATTCATCAGTTCCACTTCCCTCCATATCCCGGCGGGAACTTTCCGATCCATCAGCAGCCTTGAATTGTGACCCGCGCCATGATCAGCCGTTAAAAAAACGGTATAGTTCCCCTTGCCTATCTTATTATCCAAAAAACCAAGGAAAGACGCCATGTCCTTATCCAAGCGGAGATAGGTATCTTCCACTTCAACGGCATTAATGCCAAACTGGTGCCCCACTCCATCCGTTGCAGAAAAGCTCAGCGTCAGGAAATCGGTTAATGCTCCCTGACCCAGTTTTTCATTTTCCACTGCCGCCTTTGCCATATCAAAAGTATAAGTATTGCCAAACGGCGTTTCCCTCAATACGTTAAAATCCTTTTCGATCATTTCGGAAGTACGCACCGGAAAGGTAGGCGTTTTCTGGCCGGAGAACTTCGCCTCATAAGGGTTATCGTCAGGCAGACTCTGCGTATAGGAGCTCAGATCATATAAAGTGTTCCAATCCTGTTTTAAATATTTTTCCGGCAATTTCCTGGCATTAAACTCCCGAACCCATTTGGGTAGTTCATTCATATAATAGTCGCTGGTAATCATATTGCCCGAAGCGTCGTCAAACCAGTAAGCCGCATCAGCTAAATGTCCAGCAGGCAAAATAGCTCCGCGGTCCTTTAATGCTATGCCAATGACTTTAGCGCGGAAATTGGTCGCCAGTTTAAGCTCATCGGTAATGGTAGTGGCGAGTAAGTTCCGGGGAGAAGCCTTACCCGCTTTAGAAGGGCTGCCTACGGTTTGAACGGTAGAATCTCCTACGCAGTTGATGTATTGCCCGGTCGCTTTGATATAAAAATCGTTTGCAGTAATGCCGTGTATGGCCGGAACAGAGCCGGTATATACGGCGCTATGACCAATGCCTGTAACCGTTGGAATGTAATCGATAAGCGTATTTTCGCAGCTGAATCCATCCTTCAGCAGCCGCTTCAATCCATTCGGCTGGTAACGATCATAATAACGATAAAGGTAATCCCAACGCATCTGGTCTACCATAATACCCACTACCAGCTTTGGTCTGGCCAGCTTTTCGGCGGTCTGCTGTTGAGCAAATCCTATTGAAGAGATCAACAAAAGAACAAATAATATCGTCCTATTCATGTTGTTTTTTTGAGGCGTTATATTAAAACATTTCCGGAAATTTAAATTTCGCGCCGCTCTTATCAAAAAATAAAAATTTGAACAAGGAATTAAAATGCTATTCTAAAACATAATAATAAATGGGCGTAAATCTCCCTTCGGCGGCTACATAGAAACCTTTTCCATCATTTGAAAAAGCAATGGCTTCCTGTCGCGGACGCGCTATAAATCCAGGGTATTTATAAGATGGATTTTGTAAAGTTCTATGAATGGGCTCATTATTATGGCGACGCCAATAATATACGTTATCCTTTGCTCTTATCAGTATTTGCCGGCCATCAGGCGATATATCGCCTGAGGTTATCCATTTTTCCGTCGGTTTACCTTCAAAATATATTTTTCCTTCTTTCTTTAACCTATTCACTCTTTTACCGTTAAGGCGTAGAGATGCCGTATATATGCCAACTGAATCCTCGCGTTTAGAAATGATATACAGTAATTTTTCTATAGGGTCTATCATAATCGTTTCGGCGTCCCGGGGGCCGTCGGGGTATGCTAAAATGAATGCTTTGCCTTTTATCTTTGTTGCTACTGACGCATTTTCGGGCAATGCCGCCGGCTCTTCAAATCTATAAACTTTAATGGATGGACGCGAACTTTCGTTATCGCCTATGTCTGCCAGGTAAATATAACTGCGGTTTTTCCTGGGTCCTGGTCCAATGGCTATATCTTCACAGTCTGTCACATCTCCTTCAAAATGCCAGATCGCTTTTAATTCCCCTGTCGAAGCAATGGCATAAAACCTGCTGCCATCGCCTTTACCCCTATCGTTATGCACATAAAAAAGATTCTTATACAGCCTGGACGGAGCGATACCTGACACATCGCTAAGCATAGTATCTGATAGTTTCCCGATAATTATTTCCTGGGATATTTGAGCCCGGCAAATATTTAAAAACATAAATATTGCTAAGATTGAAAAAAGGAATTGTTTCATGCTGAAATTTTATTTTAGGCAATCATAACGCGCGTACGACGCCCTGAAAGGTCCAAGCGGGCAACATGCCATCCTCAGATATGCGCAGCCATCGCCGGATCGCTGACGCTGTGTTTGCCGGTCTCCAACCTGCCGGCAAACCTCCGGAGATAGCCATCCGCCGATGTTACTGAGAAATCATACCAGTTGCCGCTGCTTTTCAATACCCAGCTCTTTTTCTTTCTTCTGCCCGATGCTATCCGGAATGACCAGGGGCCTTCATATTGATAAGCATTAGAAGAAAGCGTTAGCTCCACCGGATCGCTACTGTTATTATGCAATATCACCGA
>JAEUVR010000449.1 GCA_016786785.1 Chitinophagaceae bacterium | reverse complement strand
TCGGTGATATTGCATAATAACAGTAGCGATCCGGTGGAGCTAACGCTTTCTTCTAATGCTTATCAATATGAAGGCCCCTGGTCATTCCGGATAGCATCGGGCAGAAGAAAGAAAAAGAGCTGGGTATTGAAAAGCAGCGGCCACTGGTATGATTTCTCAGTAACATCGGCGGATGGCTATCTTCGGAGGTTTGCCGGCAGGTTGGAGACCGGCAAACACAGCGTCAGCGATCCGGCGATGGCTGCGCATATCTGATTCTTTCTCCATTGAGAAAACAAAAACCATCCTTACGCAATTAATAAAACAATACCGGCGTAAATAGAGGATGGCTCAAAAGTAAAATGAAAGCTCCGAGAATCGCGTAAGCGCAAATTGTCTCCATCAGGGCCGGAATTAAAAAAGGCTGTATCGACCTTTGAAGCCCCCCAAAGTCAGACACTTTTAGGGGGGCTTCACCTTTTGATACAGCCTCTTTTAGAGGTAGGCGCTTAGAAGATAATAAGGAAGATTTTTCGGTTATACTTATCCTTTATTTTCGTTTTAGTTTTTCCAGTCGTTCGGCCATGGCTTTCCTGGTCGAATAAAGCTCCTCTCGGTTCCGCGAGAAAGCGCTGACATCGATGACCATCTGGTTGACCAGGGAATCGGCATATTCTCCATCGCCCAGTTTTTTCAGCATCTGCAAATATTCATAATCTTCAATACCCTCGCGCAGCAGCTCAAAGCGGATGGAGGAAACAGGGCCGTCCACATTAGGCTGGCCGGTAAACCTTTTGGTATGGTCGCCGGGATAAAGCAGGGAGCCTTCTCCATTAAGCAGGTATCCGTTGCTGCACAGGAAGCCCGAGATAAAGGTTATCGGATCCAGCCAGGGGTCGGGGGTCTCGGGCCAGAAATTAGCGGCCCAGTACAGCAATCCCGCCATCTTGTATTTTTCGGTGATCCAGGGAACCATAACAAGGTCCAGCGCTGGCGCATCAATGAAATAGTTTGGCTGAGGATAGGTCTGGTCGCAGGAAATATACCAGGTGACTTCTCCTCCCTTGCGTTGCTCTTCTTTAATGGCCTGCTTTACGTTGCCGTCGTTCAGCGCGTTGCCGTGCACAGAAAAATTATTGACGTGTCCGCTAAGGGTTCCCCAATCCTTATTGTCCGGAACAGGCGATTCGGTAGAAAGAAAGGGAACGCCGTTTGTCGCTTCATGCACGATAGCGGCCCATTTTCGGGTATCCTCATATTCTTCCTTACTATTCGGCTCGTCCACAGGACTGTTAAATACCAGCCGGTCTTTCCAGCCATTTTTGCTGAAATAGGCTTCCACCTGCGACAGATAAGATTTTACCTTGTCGTTAAATCCTTTTGAAAAAGCAGGGTCCTTTATCTGGCTGCTCAGCTCTCGGGGAAAGGCTTCCAGCAACACGCGTTTGCTGTGCAGCGTATTGATATAATACCGGTACCGGTCATCATTAAATTTTACTTCCACCTTGTCGCCCTTCATGTCAATATGCGGTTGCAACTGATCGTTGAACCAGGGCTCCATGCGGCGGCTATAGAGGAAATCGTAATAGGTTTGAGTGAGCTTATCCATTTCAGGAGAGGAAGCGTCCTTGTTGTAAAATTTTGACAACCAGCTTTTGGATATATTCATGTAGGTGACCAGACTGGTGGTTTCGGGCAGCGAAAAATTATACACCCGCACTTCCAGGTTTAAGGTTTCCAGCGTTTTCTGGCGTTGGGTTACGGTGACCGTCCCGGTATATATTCCGGCTGGCGTGCCCGTAGGGATGCGCAGGTCTACCCAGACCGGGCGATTGCGCACTACATTATATTGCGCCGCCATGGTAAAAGGTTCTTTAATAGGCGCAAGCGCATCAGGCCAGTAGCCTGTCTCCCCGATAGTGCTTGACTTGCCGTATAGCATGATATAATGCTGGAGATAAAATTGAATATGTTCTTTGGAGATGGTCTTCCCTTCCTTTGACCTGAGGTCGGAAGCAGCGATGAAAAAGCCTCCTGCGGGTTCAGGTCTTCTCCCCGGAGGCGGGGGACTGGTAATGATCACCTGGAACGGAACATGTTCATTGCCGGCGCCGGACAGGTTTATTTTTTTATCGGCGGCAGACCAGACCAGGTTTTTCGACTCGATCTTGTCGTCGGGGCGCACTTTCTGTTCGGCAGGAACTGCCCATACGGATTGTTTCTCTCCGGTAACCGTCTTCAGCTCCTCTGTTGTGTTGGCTCCTGTTTTGGCGATCTGTCCGTATATAGCCGAGGGAGATATCAATAACTGTCCTGTAAGGAACAGGATCGTTAAAAAAGATGTTGTATAATAACCCGTTGTCTTTTTAAGATTGGCCGTTGGGCCTCCTGGCCGATATTTTTTTTCTGCTACGCGCGTGTTGGTTTTTGTATTCATCTTAATGAGATTTAACGATCTGAATGGACCTTCAATTTACCCCTTAAAAGGGAATAATCGCACTAAAATGAAAACGTTTGCGTTGGGAAAGGGTCTTCGCGTATTTATCCTTCGAAGATCAGCGAGAAAACGATCATCCTGGAGTTCAGTTTATCGATAACATTGGAGAATTTGAGGCTTTCGTCGCGGCTATGGCTATTGATCAATCCCTGGCTGATCTTTATTTCGGGGGAGAGGATGAAAACAGGGAAATAAAAATTGAAGCCGATACCAGCTTCAATACCCATGTCGAATTTTTTAAGTTTCACCAGTTCCTCGGCTTTTTTGGCGCGGGCATTGGAGGCCAGGTCATATTCTATTTTACCGCCCCCGAACATATATACGCGAAAATTTTCGATGCGGTCCGACCGGAACTTAAGATGCAAAGGAATGCCAAAAGATATGGACTCGACCTTTTTGGTCATCTGAGGCTGTTCCTCTTTCCTGCCATCGGGGTAGGTCAGGTTATAGGTAAGGTTTTTGGAAGACAGCATGAACTGCATGCTGGCTCTTACCGAGAACCGGGGAGAGAGGACAAAGTTATTCATGCCGGATAGCCCGAAGCCGCCGGCATTTTCCGGGCTGACGACCATTACCGTATCGCTTTGCAGGAAACGGGAATGATGGCTTAGCTGGAATCTCGATTGGTTATACATTATTCCAATGCCGATATAGAATCTTTTATCGTCATGATTGGGGAGATTCAGTTCTGTTTGGGCAAATATCTTGTTGGAAGAGAACAATATACAGGAGATAAGCGCTCCTGACAGGATCCCTTTTATACCTTGCTTTTTAAGCCGCCGTAAACCTGATAAATACATAAGTAGATGTGATCCAATAGCTTATATTTTAGATGCGAAAAGAGGTTTAGGGTATTGTCTGTTGTTGGTTAACATCGTAACTATGGTTTAAGCCGGTTTGGATAACGGCTAAATGCAAAAATAATTGCCGGCGGACCGTATTATAACCGACCCTTAAAGGGTAAACTTATGAAAAGTATTTTATCCTGCTACCGGCGGAAGAGGGAATAAAGTTAAAACAATACAAATATTGGCTCCTGCTCCTGCAGTTTGACAGGTGAGCCGCGGGTATACCCTATGCTCCGCTAATCATCGACTGGTTTTTCAGTCAGTCATCAGCTTTGGTTATGAGCGTTTCCGGCGCCATGCTTATGCTTCGATAGCCAAGCGGTTGCTTTTTCTTATAAAAAGTCTTGGATTTTTCAACGCATCGCTATACTTCGATAGCTAAACAGCCAAGCGCTTATTTCTTCCCGCAATAGATCGTGCAGATTCCCAGGGTCAGCCTTTTGAAAAAAGCGTCTTTAAATCCGGCCCGTTCTATGATGGCTTGCAGCGATTTTCCTTCGGGGAAGGCTGCAACGGAAGCGTGCAGGTATTCATAAGCTTCGCGGTTGCTCCCGAAAAAGGCGCTGATGCGATTGGCGACAACCTTCAGGTATAGATTATAAAGCGGTCTGAAAATTTTATCCTGGGGTTGGGAGAACTCGAGGATGGCCAGCTTGCCGCCGGGCCGGAGTACGCGGAGCATTTCCCCCAGGCCTTTTTCCAGGTTCTCAAAATTCCTGACGCCAAACGCTACAGTGACCGCGTCAAAGGAATTGTCGGGGAACTGAATAGCCTCGCTATCGCCCTGGTACAAACGAATATGTTCCTGCAGGCTGTATTTGGCAATTTTTTTTCGACCCAGCGCTAGCATCCCCTGGGAAAGGTCTATACCGGCGATTTTGCAGGGATGTAATTTTTTATAAGCCATGATCGCCACATCGCCGGTGCCGGTAGCTACATCCAGTATATCCTGCGGTTTGCCGGGAGCCAGCTCTTTGATCAGCTGTTTTCTCCAGTACACATCAATTCCTCCGGAGAGAAAACGGTTAAGAAAATCGTAGCGGAAGGCGATCTTGTCGAACATTCCCTCCACCTGTTGTTTTTTTGTCTGCGCTGAATCTTTAAAGGGAACAATATTATCGTGTGAATATGTAGGCATGGATCGCAAAAGTACCAGAAAATTCTACTAAATTTCCTGCTATGCTTATTAAATCGGCCGAATATGTGATTAGCAGCCCTGATTTTACAAAATGTCCCGCTCCGGATAAGCCGGAGTATGCATTTATAGGGAGGAGCAATGTGGGAAAATCTTCGCTTATCAATATGCTATGCGATAACCGGAAACTGGCGAAGACTTCGGCAACGCCGGGCAAAACCCAGATGATCAATCATTTTGTTGTTAATAAGGAATGGTACCTGGTAGATCTTCCCGGATACGGGTTTGCAAAAGTATCGCACAATGCGCGCAACCGCTGGGGGCAGATGATTGAAAACTATTTGCGTAAGAGAGAAAACCTGGTAAATGTTTTTGTGCTGTTGGACAGTCGCCATACCGCTCAGAAAATAGACCTTGAGTTCGTCGATCAGTTAGGTAAGTGGGAGGTCCCTTTCTGCCTGGTCTTTACAAAGGCGGATAAGGAAAAGCAAAAAACAGTCAGCGCCAATATCCGCTCATTCCTGGACGCAATGCGGAAAACATGGCAATTCCTTCCTCCTCATTTTGTTACCAGCGCGGTTAAAAAGGTGGGTAGGGATAAAATACTTGATTTCATAGAAGGGCATACGAAACAAACCGGCTTATCATCCTGATGGTTCGCTCGATAAAATATTTCATTTCATAGAAGCGCATACCGGGAATATGGGGGCCGAAGCCTGATCACGGAGACCTGAAACCCGGGTCTGAGGACTGATCGCAGATCGCGGACCTCTGGCGCCTGATCCGTTGCCGCCGCTCAGTTTACTATCTTATTGGCGCAACTGCTGCTGGCAAAAGCTTCGGGTTTCGCTTTAAATGCAAATCCCATTCCGAGGATATACCCCATTGCTTCTTTTAAGGCGTCATTGCTTTTGAAATGCGGGTTTGTATTGATATCGGCGTGCACTTCCATGTCTACATTGTATTTTGTAAACAGGTTGCAAAGCTCATAAGCGATCTCAATACTCTTTGCTACTTCCACCAGCATTCTTTCCTTGATGGTATAGCTGCGTTTGTCCTTTTCGTTATGAATGAACATGAACCCTCCATGTCCTTCCCGTAAAAAAACAATAACAGTAGCAAATTCAGTGTCCGGGCCTTTTACCTGGGAGTCGGTGCCAATACATACTTTCAGATGGAATCCGTTGGCTGTTTCTCTTTCTATAGCTTTTTCCACGGCGTCTGTTATAGGCAATTCGATCGGATCGCCGTTAAACTTTCTCCATTTCATATAAATTGGTTTTCCTAATGTAAGGAAAAAAGACGGCGCAGCAAAATGAAGAAATTGTGAACGGCAACTCGTTTTAGGTTTTTATTCCCCACCAGGCAGCAGGCTCAGGTGGAAAATAAGTCGCTACCAAATTGTGAGCGGCAGAAAGGAAGGCGCTGTCGAATTGCGCTTAACGGTTAATATTGGCCGGTACTCAACAATACAAGGGTGCAGGCTTCTATTGTTTGTATCCCGTTTTGCCCGGCGAGGGCGGCCAGCTCCTTGTTCTCTGTTCCCGGGTTAAAAATGATCCTTTTGGGTTTAAGCGAGAGGATATAGTCGTAATACTCCCGCTGATGATCCGGGTTGAGATACAGGGTAACCGTATCCACCCCTTCCACCGGTTTTTTCTCTGTGTCGATGGTTATGTCAGCTACGGTTGTTCTTTTCCTGCCAATGGCTTCTACCGGGTGGTTTTTAGCGCGAAGCTGGTTTAGCGCGAGATAACTGTATCGTGAAGGGTTGTCCGAAGCGCCGAGTAAAACCGTTTTTTTCACCTGTTTTTCCATGGATTGTTTTAATGCAATTTACGCCGGCGCAAGTTTTTTCGCGCGTATTTCGTCGAGAGGCCTTATCTTTACCCTGGTACGTATTTTGCTACTACCGTACCCGGCTATTGTTGTTGCCGATATCCTTCATAAAGCTTGCACTCCGCTCCTCTTTAATCGCTATCCCGTTGATTGTTCCGAATGGAATTAAGCGTTTTAACTTTCCATGGACCTGTTCATGGGCCAAAGCATTATTAATGAGAAATCTATACGCCGGCTTTTTTGCTGTTGTCCTCTTTGTTTTATCCGCATTAGCGGGTTATGGCCAGGAAACGCGTTCGGCCAGGAATACCTTTTATGCGCAGCTTTCCTCTCAGGCATCGCCCTATTCGTTGAATTACGACAGGGTCTTCCGTATAGGCGAGAAACTGTCATATGCTTTTCGGGTTGGTTTTGCCCTAAACAAGAACGATATTTCCGCGCCGCTGGGCATCTCCGCTTTTACCGGCAAGGGCGATCATCATTTCGAATTCGGGGGAATAGCGATTCCTTATGTTTATTTTCCAAGGTTGGAAAATAAAAGCAATAAATCGGATCTATACCTGTATTTTATCCCGCATGCAGGATACCGCTACCAGCGGAAAAATGGGGGGCTTTTCTTTAAAGCCAATGCAGGTCCCTCCATATTCTGCGATCCCCCATCGGATAATTTCTGGAATATGGAACCCAAGCTCCAGGCTTATGGCAGCCTGTCGCTGGGATTTAGTTTTTAGCGCACTTATTTCCGGGATCGGGCGATTAGCCAGAATACAAGGATAAATACCAGGACAACGACGAGTATGCCCGACCACATGCCTGCTTTAAAAATACCGCCCACCACTTCGCAGGAACTGAATAGCATGCTGCCCAATATAATAAGGGCCGGAACTGAAAATTGATTTTTTATCATATAGGCTTTTGTATCAACTATGCAAAAACCTTACCTGCCATCCCACCCCATTTATTCCCCGGGTTATGCGCGCAGACCTCGATTAGCCAGCCGGATAGTTGATCCCAGCGTAGCCCATTGCCTCTATTGAATAGAAATCTATTGCCTGCCGAATAGCGCTGGCGTTGATCCTTATCTCTCGTCGGATCGGCATCGGACTGTTTGTTAGCGAAAGACAGGTTTCTGTTGATCCGGCCGGATAAAATCGTTTTACTGGTTTCTTACCGGCTGACGATAATTTCTTTGAGAGCGATAGTTCTTTCCCGCAGGCTGCCTTTCTCCGGTGGAAACAGCAACGGCATTGCCGCCATCGACGGCATAGCGCTTACCTGCAGCCTGCCTTTCTCCGCCGGAGGGCCGGCGTTGGATATTTATCGGCGGGCGGGCCGTCTCAGCGTTCAGCGAAGGATGGAAGGGGTGATCTGTTACTACCGGTATGGTCCGTGCAATAAGCTTATGAATATCTCTCAGGTATTCTTTTTCTTCCGTATCGCAAAAGGAGAAGGCTATGCCGCTGGCGCCCGCTCTTCCGGTGCGGCCTATACGGTGGACATAGGTTTCCGGCACATTGGGCAATTCAAAGTTGATCACATGCGAAAGATCGTTTACGTCAATACCTCTCGCGGCGATGTCCGTGGCTACCAGCACGCGGGTGCGCTGCCCCTTAAAATTTTGCAATGCGCGCTGACGCTGGCTTTGCGACTTGTTGCCATGAATAGCTTCTGCGCTTATTCCTGAACGGTAAAGCAGCTTGGCTACCTTATCCGCGCCATGTTTGGTGCGGGTAAAAACAAGCGCCATATTGATGGATTCATCTTTTAACAGGTGGACCAACAAAGCGTGTTTGTCCTTTTTTTCTACAAAATATATCGACTGCCGGATGGTCTCGGCAGTTGAGGATACAGGCGTCACCTCTACCCTGGCCGGGTTAGTAAGAATGGAGCCGGCCAACTGCTGGATCTCTTTGGGCATAGTAGCGGAAAAAAACAGGGTCTGTCTTTTCTGCGGTAAACGGGCGATAACCTTTTTAACGTCATGTACAAAACCCATGTCGAGCATCCTGTCAGCCTCGTCTAACACAAAAATTTCGATGTCTTTCAGGCTGATCAGCTGCTGGTTAATCAGGTCTAACAGTCTCCCTGGCGTCGCTACGAGTATGTCGACCCCATTGCGGAGGGCGACGGTTTGCGCATGCTGCGGAACGCCGCCAAAGATGACCAGCTTCTTCAGATCTGTATATTTTCCATACGCTTTAAAGCTTTCTTCGATCTGTATGGCCAATTCGCGGGTAGGCGTAAGTACCAGGGCTTTGATGGAGCCGGGTTTGCCGTTCCCTGCAGCTTTCCGCTCGGAAAGCAATTGTATAATAGGGATGGCAAATGCCGCAGTTTTGCCCGTTCCTGTCTGTGCGCAGCCCAGGAGGTCTCGCTGTGCCAATACATGAGGAATGGATTGTTCCTGTATAGGGGTAGGATGCGTGTATCCTTCGTTTTGCAACGCCTTTAAAATAGGCGTTGACAAATTCAATTGTTCAAATGTCAACGTAGTAATAATTTATTGTATTAATGAAAAATGCGGTCTTTGCTGACCACAAACGCGCTGTATCAGCAGAATATCTTTACTAATCAGGACTTTACAGGCTATTTTCGATGAAAAACCAGCGAAGGTTAACGAGATAGAATTGATATCGGCAGCAAAGTTAATGATTTACGCGGAATATTTCCTTTTCTTTTTGCCCAGTGTGTTAAAGGGCCAGTACCAGGGCGATGATCTTTTGCGGCGGACCTCTATTAAATTCACGAGGAACTTATTAAAAATAATAAGAGCCAGGCCGATGGCTACCCGGAATGCAGCCATTAGGAAATAACTGATATCCGGCCGCGCCATCCGTTGGTATATTTTCCTTTCCTGCACATAATAAAATCCTTGCCTGAACAGTTCGGGAATCTCATAGGTCAGTATGAATCCCCCCATAACGATGAGCACGATGCTTAATATAACCGAACGATGTAAATAGATGGGAAGCGATACCTCTTTCTGGCGATCCAGCTTTAGCGCCCGCATAATTCGCTCTGTCCTGAATATCAGCAGCCAGGAGCATAAGATATAGACAAATATTGGCAACCCCGTCGCGCCCAGGCTGTACAAAGCTTCCTGCCGGGTAGCGTACTGCGGTAAGTATACCAGCACAGAAACTGCCTGAGACAATGTTAGCAGGATATCCTTAATAAAATAGATGCCCAGTGTTTTGAGCAGGATATTAAATAAGGTTACTACGTTGATCTGCTGAGCGGTTCCTTTCTTTCGGTCATGTCCGGGAACAGGTCTCTCGGAGGCTGCTGGGGTCATATATGATTCGTCTTTCAAGCGCATATTTTCAAAAAGATTCCTTAAGATTAGGAATCATAGATGGAAAACCTGATCATCAATTAATAAAGCTATAAATAATTCCTGAGGGCGACCGCCATTTTACAAAAGATTTTCAAATATCCCACGATCGTGGTAGCGTTGTTTCTGGTTTACGCTTAACATTTTAGCGCGGACGGTATGGCGCAGCGCCAACACTTACGGGTGTGTATCTGCAAGATGGCGCGTGGGCATGGTTTTCGGGAGTCGGGCCTGGTTATAACCGTTTGTATCCAAAAATTTATGCATTGACATCCGTTTCGGGGATGCCGGCTTTTTAATTTCGCATAATAAATGACGCTCAATTGCCCGCCGCGCCCAATCCTTTTATCAAGCGTTTTCTAATTTCGCTTGGCGAATGGCGCGTCGATGCGCTGATCGTATCCGTTACGGATCGCGGCTTTATTTTCGGTTATTGGCCTGCGCTATTGAAACCGGTTATTTTTCAAAGCTGAATTTCAGTCCGTATACCTCGGCGCGACCCATATCTCCCGTTAATCCTAATACCATCCATACCCGGTCATGAATAGGATCATAGGCCCAGCCCCGGTTTTGCGAAAACAATTGGTTCATTGTTTTTCCTGCAGGGGGCTGGATATCCAATTTGTGCCAGCGGTTTTCGCTTACCCGGTAAGCCCAGAACCCGGCTTTTGTTCTGTCGTCTGCAGGCCTGCCAAAAGTAAGCATCAGGTCGTCTTTCTCCACGTATACGGCTTCGCGGGTGCAGACGGGAGCATATCCGCCGGCGCTTTCGGCATAGCCGGGTTCTATCTTCTCCCATTTGCCCTTCTCCAGTATAAAGCGCCAGAGCTCGTCCCTTTTTGGCCCGGCTCCATGAAGGATCAGGTGTTTGCGGCGTGAGTCGTACACCAGGGCGGTCAATTCATATAGATTCTGCGGCCAGGGGCCTTCAATGGTAAGTTTGTCCCATTTGCGATCTACTACCTTGAGCAGGTAAACAGAGTTGTTCACCATCGGTTCCCCCTGCCATACGCTCATGTCGGCGCGGTCCTTATTGTCGACCGCTCCCCAGTTATGATCGATCGCCATTACCCCGTATGGCGTTTGAACGGTCAGGTCCAGCCCGGGCACGCCGCCGCAAACGACCTCCCATCCATTTTTTTCTTTCTCATCGTATGCCCAGGTTACCCATTTGGTATAGCTCCACCTCGTATATTGGTTTTTATCCGGCGCCTGGGGCGAAGGGCTTTCTATTTTTTTAAATACCTGGGGATCATAACCGGCGGTCAGGAATACAGTGCGGGTATTGATGATCTTTTTGCTCACCGGGTCATAAGCGTATATTTTCCGGCCATGACGTATCCAGGGAAGGCCGTTGAAGGTCAGCCCCCCGGGATTTATTCCCCCTATTCCAGGCGCGTTCGGGGTATTCGGCTGTATGCGGACTGGCGACCCAGGTATGCTCTGCAACATCATAAGAGTCGTAATCGTTGCCGCCATAACCGCAATGTCCCCCTCCCCAGGTAATGATGCGCCCCCTGTCGGTATCAAAGGCGCAGGAACCCCAGGTGCGGATGATTGCCTGGCGACCCGGATCGGAGAAATGGATCCACTGGTTATCGGGCATTTGTTGGATGCGTTTTTGTTGTTGGCTGCGGCGGACCGGATCGGGCGCAGCGCCGGCGGCGATCTCTTCGGGCTTGCGTTTGAGGATGGCCGTGGTCTCCCTGCTCTCCGCAGTCCCGTCGGTCAGTCCCTGTTTTTTTACCTGGTAGGCCCAGGTGGTCCTGACGGGATAGATCTCATTGCAACCGCGGGTATCTCCCTCGCTTTTTGAGGAAGTGGTCAGCACGATCATTCCTTTTTTAGGGATGATGTCGGCGGTGATAAACCACCCCTCCGGAACTTCCCCCTTGAGTTTGGTCCAGGAATCCCTGGCGGCATCATAACCCCACATATCGGAGAGGTCTTTATCGTTGTATCCGCCGCCGATGATGACCAGTCCGGTCGTAGGATCGTAGACGGTAAAATGGCCGGCGCGGGCGCCGGGGCCCTTGGCGTTTTTGCTTTGCCGCCAGGCGTCTGTCTTCAGGTCCAGTATCCAGGTATCTCCCAGCCAGCTGCTCTGGGCATCGCCGCCAAA
>JAEUVR010000401.1 GCA_016786785.1 Chitinophagaceae bacterium | reverse complement strand
ATAATCGTATGAATGCTTCTGCTTGGTCAGGAAACGGATATATTGGTCTGTTCCCAGGCTTATGTGATTATCCAACCATTGATTCTTATAAAATAGAGTATCTTGATCCTGTGACGCAAACAAAAGAAGTCGTAAAGCTTGCGTCGTTAAGCTATAACGATTACCCGCCAGCCATACTAAGCGGGATGAAAAAGCTGGATTTCCGAATGATAGATAATAATCGCATAGGCGTTCTTACTATATCTTCTTTTTTGCTTCCCTATAATCATTATAGAAATTTTATTGACAGCGTTTTTACAAAACTTAAAACGGATAATATTCCGAATCTCATTATCGACTTGCGCGGAAATATTGGCGGGTTGCCCGAGGGGGCGGTTGAGTTGTTAACTTACCTTATGCCAAAATCGTTTGTTTTTTTCAATGAAGGAAATGGTTATAACAATTACAAAATACCTATAGAACCGTCATCTAATCGATTTGATGGAAATATTTTTTTTCTAATTGATGGCGCTTGTAGATCGACAACAGGTCATTTTCTCTCTATGGCGAAGTATCATAATTTGGGAGAAATGATCGGCGAGGAAACATGCGCTTCTTATTCCTGTAACGACAATGGCGCTCCATATACTCTTCCTAATAGCAAACTGATCCTTCAATGCCCCGGGTCAACATATACCGTAGCGGTAAGTGGATTAGAACGCGGTAATGGGATATTTCCGAATTATACAATTGTTCCTACTATTCAGCATATTATAACAGGAAAAGATCCAGTATTACAATTTGCAATAGAAAGAACCAGAGAAGTCCGGAAGCGGTGAGCATACAGAGCTGGGCGATTTTGCCTGTAACGATACCTTGACGCTGATTTTTAGCGTTTATTGCTGTTTTGCCCACATGGGTTTTTGTTTCAGGATCTTTTTGTGTATCGGGCAGGTTTCGGCATGCGCTCCGCGTAAATAGCCAATGCTCATTAAGAATTCGTTTACGATTTCGCCGCCCGTGAAACGGAATGTTTTTTTGAATAGCTTCACCCATTCATCCTTTGTTTTAGGATGATGGCCTTCCAACCATTTCTCAAATGAGCCGGACGATTTTTGTAATGCAAGGATCGTTTTGGCATTTTCAATGGCGGCATTGATCTTCAAACGATTTCGAATAATGCCTGCGTCTGATAAAAGCCTTTCCCGGTCAACCTCGTTATAGGCCGCGACTTTTTTAATATTGAAATTGTGGTAAGCTTTTCTAAAAGATTGTTCTTTTTTCAGGATCGTTTCCCAACTCAAGCCAGCCTGGTTGATCTCCATGATCAGCCTGCCAAACAGTTCGTTATCATCGTGAATAGGGTAACCGTAATGATTGTCGTGGTAATTTTTATGCAGTTTCTTTTTATCGCCAGACATCAATGTTATATAATTGCAATAAGACATAATACTGTTGTGAAATGGTTGCTAACATCTTATAGGCGTAAGATATGTTTAGTTTCGCAACAATTTACCGAATGATCGCATATGCCCGGATTTAATTTTCCGTTCATCTATTTAAGATCGGCATATACTTTTCCTTGTTTTCGGTAATTACCCAAATATTAATGGCAAATAATATTAACCCTATCCCGATACCTGCAATATCAAAGGTTAAATGATGGACAATAATGCCTGCCAAAACAGGCAACATTACCAGCGCCGCCAAAGCCCTGGTCCTGGGAATGATCATTAAGACGCCCCCGGCAATTTCGACAATAGCTACCAATGGCAGTATCCATTTGAGCATCGCCATTGCTCCGAATATTTTCATTTGGTCTTCAGTTGGCGGCGGCGCAGGCATATAATTGAAAAATTTGTTCAGTCCTGAATTGATCATCAATAAACCAAATAAGGTACATGCAGCTAATAGGATGTTTCTTTTCATTTGTTATATTTTGTTCAACAGCAAAATTATTTTAGTTTTGATTTCTTATTGTAATCAGTTACCTGTTAGTAATCAGTTACCTCTGGGTAATCAAAAGAACAGACAATGAAGAAAAAGGAACATACCGAGTGTTTATCGGCATTATTGCCTGTCAGGGATACGCTGGATATTATCGGCGGTAAATGGAGGATCCTGATTTTAATTTCTATTTGGGAAGGGAACAAGCATTTCCGGGAAATAGAGCGAAGCATTCCCAAACTTTCAACCAAGGTATTAGCAAAAGAACTGAAGGATATGGAACTGAATAAATTGATCACACGAACTGTTGTGAACGGTTTTCCTGTTCGTACGGAATATACGCCTACCGAATATTCCAAAACCCTGCAGAAGCTGATCAAAGAACTGCGGGACTGGGGCATAAAACATCGCCAGGAGGTTTTTGGAAAGGCTAAGTAAAATCAGCGTGATCGGCCGTAAGCCGATGCAAACGTTTGCATTCCTTCTTGACGGATTTTTAATCTGGTTTATTAAGCAAACTGTATTATCTTCTATTTTAGAATCTTTTGAAAATAATTATTAATCAAATGAAGATTTTTAAATGAAAAAGTATAATAGCTTTCCTATCCGCGCTTTCTTATTAACTATGGCAACAATAGCGCTGATAGGTTGTCAGCCATCAGCAGTAGAAACCAAAGAAGTGAATTTAACGGCCCTTACCAGTCTTGATAGAGCCGGTCAATACGGAGCAATTTCCGGAACCCCCCAGGTTGGCATTAAGGCGGCAAAGAATGAATATGAGTCTTTTCAGGTAGTGGTTCAGGCGCTATCGAAGCCTGTTCGCGTAGTAAATGCGGCATTAACCGATCTTAAGGGCGATGCAGGAAGCATATCAAAAGACAATTTTACTTTTTATCGTCCCGAGTATGCCAGGATAAGGCGTTCTTCCCCCCGCGCTCAGCTTCCGCCGGGACTATATCCGGATCCTCTTGTCCCCTTTATAAATCCTTCAACCGGGGAGCCCATAGAGCCGATGAGACAGATACGGGAACAATGGCATGACCCGGTTGTAACGAAGGGATATGAAATGTATGCGCTTCCTTTCGATTTATGGAAGGGCCAGAACCAGCCCCTATGGGTGGATGTATTTATTCCCGCGGAAACGCCGGCGGGAGAATATAAGGGCGTTTTTTCTGTCACGCTTGATGATTTTCCGGAAGCCTGGGGCAATGAGCGCGATAGTATTGTGAACAAGGTAATTTCCATCCCGGTTAGTTTAACGGTATGGGATTTTGCCATACCGGAGCAGGCAAGCCATAGAAACCATTTTGGCCCTATCGAAGGCATAACCGAAAGGTTTGACGTTGAAGCTGATTCAAAAGAGTACCGGGAAATAGAAATGAATTATTGTAAAATATATGCCCAGCACCGGTTGAATGCGCCATTTCCCAAATACTTTTTACCGGAAATGAAGCAGGACGGTTCTCTTAACATTATCCCTGAAAAACATGCGTCGTTAAAGGAGTTTATAAAAACGATGAAGATGGCGGATTTTGAGATCCCCCGGGCGCCAATGAAAGGAATGTATACGCCTAATGGAGAACTGACAGCAGCTGAGAAGGAGAAATGTTTTCGCTATTACAGGGATTATAATAATTATGTAAAGGAAAACGGATGGGAAAAGCGGGCATATGTTTATTTATACGATGAACCTAATACTACGGAAGATTATCAAAGGGTGCGGGAACTCAGCGCTGTTATCCACGAGGCTGCGCCCGGGTTACAGGTTCTTGTTGTTGAGCAACCTTATACGCAGGATCCTTCCTGGCCGGATATCAAGGGTTCAGTTGATATCTGGTGCCCCCTGTTTGGATTTATAGACCGCAATGCGGTTAACGAGGTTATATCTAAGGGGAACGAGGTCTGGTCATATACCGCATTATCGCAAAGGGCTCCAAAATATCACCCGCATTACGAAGAGGTTAAAGATTATGACTCTCCTTACTGGCATATGGATGCAACAATGGCGTCGCATAGAACGCCGACATGGATGAATTATCAATATAATATTAAGGGAATCCTCTATTGGTCGTTAACTACCCGCGTCCTGGATAATTGGAACGCCCCGACTTTTAGCCATTTTGGTTCGCATTTTAATGGGGGAGGCTATTTTATTTATCCGGGGCTTCCCTGCGGTATAAATGGCCCTGTTGCAAGTATCAGGCTTAAAAACCTTCGCGAATCAATGGAAGATTATGAATACCTGGCTATTTACGAAAAACTTGCGGGGAGAGAAGCGGTATTAAAGGCGATATCTAAAGTGGCGCCGGAATGGTGGAGTACAACAGACGACCCGGCTGCCATCTTTTCTGCGAGGGAATTTATAGCTAATGAAATAGTGAAGCTTAAAAAGCAGTAAATGTATTAGGAACGGGTAAGGGGTTTTCATTGACGAAAAAATAGCAGATACCGTCGGTTATAGGCGGTAAATTATTAAGGATTAATCTAACAGCATAAATGATTGAATATACCTGGGAAAACCTGCGCAGGCCTTTCTTGCTATTAATGATTTGCATGTTTTGTTTAAAGGCCAACGAAAGTTTTGCGCAGAAAATTCCTGCGAATATTAAAGTCTTACTTGACGAGCTGCCGCCCCTGCATTTTGATCGCGGCGACCGCGAGCTGTTATACCAGTATTCCGTCGGCGACCTGAGCGGACTATCGGATGAGGATAGCCGAAACATTATACGCGAACTGGCAAGAAGAGGAGTGGGAACGATCAGCTTCTGGCGCAAAGGAGATAAAATGGAGTCCTCTATGGAAGAAGGGGTCCGCATAGCCCGTATTCAGCAAGCGCTTGGGTTAAAGGTCGTTGTAGACGCCTCAGATCTTCTCTATGGGTTTTATGATGGATCCCCGGCGTCCTTTCATGTTGATCATAAGGGCATACTCTACGCTGATTCTTCGTTCGACGGACAAAAAATGGGTTGCCCGTTTACGGTTCATAAACGCATACCGGTTATCCGAAGCCGAATTGCCGCATTTGTCGAGGCTTATAAGGCGGCGGGCGTAAACATTGATATGGCGACCGCAGACTGGGAAATAGACGGTCCGATAGAATGGAATGATGCATGGGCGAACGCTAAAAATTGCGTCAGATGCCGTAAAAACCTTCCTGATATTAATAATTTTAAATCGTTCCAGGCTGTTCTTAGATCCATGAGGAGTAAATTATTGAGGGAGGTTTATGCAAACCCCGTTAAAGAAAAATTCCCGGAAGTATTGATCACAAACTATGCTGTCTATCCTAATGACGGCTGGCGGTATTGGTATGATTATTTTGAGTACCCGCAGCCGGAACTGCCTCATATTAAGGATCAGCAGGCGTTGTATCGCCCATGGTACCAGGAATTTACCGAAACCGGGCTTACCATGGCCATGCCGGTTATGTATACCTGGTACCCGACGTACGACTGGTACCCTGCTTACAGCCCCGATTACAGATGGTTTTATAATATGCTGAAAGTGGGCAGCAATGCCGCTGAACATACCCCATCGGGCATCCCTATCGCAAGTTTTGTACACTGGCATACTACGGTTCCCCCCGAAAACCCTGACAAGCGGGTCCAGCAAATGAGCCGGGGCGCTTACCAGGAGCTTTTATGGCATTTGCTATTGAGAGGACATGATCTTTTATTTTCCTGGTGTTTGAAAGAGGAGATCAGGGAGGAGATGCAATTGCTCCAGGAAGTATATGATCAATCGTTGCGATACAATGAATGGTTGAAGAACGGACAGCCGCTTATTTTTGACGTGCCGAAAGAAGAGTCCAGCGTTGTTTCGGCAATCAGGTTAAACAATAAAGTATTAGTAAGGCGGACTGATTTTAAAATAAATAAGAAGCCGATCGTAGTTAACGTTGATGGCGTTTATCTCAAAATTCCCTACAAGCCCGGGGAATGCCAGGTATTCAGTCTGGAATAAAAGGCAATTGATTTTTAATGTTTTTTCAATATCTGTCGCGCTGGTAAATGCCTGTTGAAGGTAGGATCTGTTTCATTTTGTTTGGCTCGTTAACCTTTGGCTCGCTTCCCGCTACCGATAGCTCATTGGTATGCAAAGGATAGCCTCTTTCTCGTTAAATTAGGTATAAAAGAGATATCTATGAAAGAGGCATTTGCTATTTGCCAGAAGTTAAAAAGCGCCCGCGTCCTGCAGGTATGCTTTCTTTTGTTGACGCTTGCCGCCTGCCGCAGGGAAATATCTCCAACGGGCGATGCATCGACCAAAGCCGCCGCGCGATTTGATGATCGTACAATGGCGCTGTCTACGACCTTCCCTCTTGAGTACCGCGGCCTGCTTAACCTGTCTGTTGCAAGAGGCGATTTAAGCTCCACAGCCTGCAACCGCCAGTTCTTTTTTGGAGGCGGCAGAACGGTCTTGAACAATGGAACCTCTGTTTTTCATTCAACGGTGGATATCTTTAACGCGGCCGATCTCTCCCGCACTACCGCCAGGCTTAGCGTGCCAAGATACTGGTTGTCTGCAGGCGCTCTCGGAGATAAAGTTTTTTTTGCAGGAGGAATGAGCGCCCTTGGCCATTCCAACCGCGTTGATATTTATGATACCCGTACCAAGACCTGGTCGATAGCGCAGCTTAGCCAGCCAAGATACCTGATCGCCGTAGCCAGCACGAGGGGGCAGATCATTTTTGCAGGAGGAATTACTTTTAATTCACAGAAGTCTAATGTAGTCGATATATACGATGCCGCTACCAACTCATGGAGCGCTACAACGATGGCGAACATTAAAGGGATAATGGCCGGCGCTTCTGTAGGAACCACGACGGTCTTTGCCGGCGGAGACAATGGAGGCCAGGGCATTGTTACCAAGGCGGTTGTTTTTAATGCTAACCCCATGCTGCAAACGGTATACCCATTAAACTGGCATAACTACCAGTATCTTTCGGCTGCTTCTGTTGGCAGTAAGATCATGTTTGCAGGCGGGTACAATTATCCTCTTTCCAATAGAATAAGCGTTTATGATACGCCATCAAAATCCTGGAGCCAACAGGAACTCAGCGAGGCAAGGCTGGGTATCGCGACCTTCCGTTTAGATAAATTTGCGGTGTTTGCGGGCGGTTCCTTAGCCAATGCAGGCGTTTCGGATAGGTTGGACGCCTATGATAGCGATGGCAACGCGTATTCCATGAAATTGAAATACCCATGGTGGCCG
>JAEUVR010000038.1 GCA_016786785.1 Chitinophagaceae bacterium | reverse complement strand
CCAAAGCTCCCTGGTTTTTGTATTCCATGCGCCGATGGCAAACATTCCATCGAGTCGTTCAAAGAATACGGGGCCATATTCGGCTAATCCTTCTGCGATCACTTCTGTATCGCCGGTAGATACAAACTCATGCCCGCGGGTCTGCAACTGTATCTTTAATTCGTGGAAATTATAAATACAGCCATTAAAAACAATTACCCACTCTCCGTTTTTGGAAGACATGGGCTGGGCGCCTTTTGGCGAAACATCCAAAATAGCCAGACGCCGGTGGCCTAACGCTATGTTCTCGTTTACATATACGTCCTCGCCATCAGGTCCGCGGTGGGCCATCGCCCGCGTCATCTGCTTAATTTGCCTGTCTGAAACGGCGGCGCCATTCAGATGGAATATTCCGGCTATGCCACACAAGGGTTATAAGGATTTTAATATGCGTATAATATAGTCAAAATCTTCTTTTGACATTCTGTTGTGCAGGGGGATCGCCATGGAATACTGGTCGGCCGCATAGGCGCCCGGAAAATCTTCCGGCTTAAAGCCATATCGTTTAACATAAGCGCCCAGCATGTGAACGGCATGAGTGCCGGGCCTTGTGCTGATCCCTTTTTGTTGCAGGGTTTCCATGATCTCATTGCGGCTTCCCGGAGAAAGGGATTCATCCACGAATGTTACATAGCTCTGCCATCCGTGTTTATATCCTTCAGGGACCAAAGGCGTCCGCAGCCAGCTTACCTCTTTCAATTGTTCGGTATAATATCCGGCCCAGTTGTTTCTTTCTTCGATAAATCCCTGCAATTTTTTCAATTGCACCAGCCCGACCGCGCCCTGCAGATCGGTCATCCGGTAATTGAAGCCAATGATATCAAAGGCTGCGAGCAGGTAAGGTTTCGCGCCATGATGCCGCTGCTCTTCGGAAATGGACGCCCCGTGATTCCTGAGCATATCGAGATTCGCTGCGATAGCTTCATCATTTGTAGTAAGCATACCGCCTTCGCCGCAGGTAACCGATTTGCGCGGGTGAAAAGAGAAACAGCCAATATCGCCCAGGCTGCCGGCGGGTTTGCCATGCAGGGATGCTCCTGCGGCGCAGGCGCCGTCTTCCACTATTTTTAATTGGGGAAAATTCTTCTTGATATAATCGACGTCAGCGCAAAGCCCGAAGAGATGGACGGGAATGACGGCCTTTGTTTTAGCGGTCACTTTATGTTTCAGCTGGTTCAGGTCCAGGTTGAAGGTGTTTGTATCAATATCGATAAAAACGGGAGTAGCCCCGCAATACAAGACGGCGTTAGCCGTCGCCACCCAGGTAAAAGCCGGAACAATCACTTCGTCGCCCTCTCCAACCCCGCAGGCCAGTAACGCCAGATGCAAAGCGGTAGTGCAGTTTGACACCGCCAGCGCTTTTTTCACCTGGTGCATTTCTGCAAAAAGGTCTTCAAACTGTTTTACTTTAGGACCCTGCGTCAGCCATCCGTTTTGAATAGGTTCTTTCACCGCCATCCATTCTTCTTCGCCCATTGAAGGAATAGCAATTGGAATATTTCGTTTTTCCATTAAGATATAAGATTTGGTTTTATTTAATTAAAGCTTCCCGTCTTCCTCCAGTCGATCAACCGCCGGAGCCCTGTTTCCAGGTCGTACTCATATTTAAATCCGATCTCGTTCTCAGATTTCACCGGCGACCCGATCCTGTTCTTCACCAGGGCTCTTGCATCATCCGCGCTATACGGCTTATAGATCACTTTCAGGCCGGACTTCGTTAACCGTAAAATCGTATCGCAAAGATCGCGGATACTGGTCTGTATGCCCGTGCCTACATTGTAGAAGCCAAAAGGCGTATCGCTGGTCAATGCATTAATGTTGCATTTCGCCACGTCCTCAACATATATAAAGTCGTACGCCTGGCTGCCGTCGCCATTGATAACCGGCGGCTCATTGGCGTCAATCTTATTGAGCATAATAGGAACAACGCCCGTATACACTGCGGTCTGATCCTGTCCCGGGCCATATACATTCATGTAACGCAACCCGATCACCTCTAATCCGTAACGATCATTAAAAGCAGTACACATGGCTTCGCCGGAAATTTTTGTGGCGCCATAGAAGTTCTTATTATTATAGGGATGGTTTTCCGTCATCGGAATTTCCACCGCATCCCCGTACACGGAAGCGGACGACGAATAGATCAGCTTCTTTACCTTATTTTTAACGCAGGCTTCCAGCACATTGAACGTACCCTCGATATTCACGGTAAAAGCCGTGCGCGGATAATCCTTGCAATGCAGCAGCCACATGGCAGCCAGGTGAAAAACATAATCCACGCCCTTCATGGCGTCGTCGAGCAGGTCTATATCGCGTACATCTCCGCCGTTCTCATATAAATGACAGCGGGGATCTTTAAGGCAATCTTCAATATTGCTCATTTTACCGCGGGCAAAATTGTCGTAGATGACTACTTCTTTTACCTGGTGTTTCAACAATTCCCTTACCACAAAGCTTCCGATAAAGCCCGCCCCCCCGATAACCAGTACCTTGCTATTTTCTAATTTCATGCGTACAAAATGTTTTTACAATAGTTGAATTTTACAATGGTTGCATAGAACCCCGCCGCTCATTTCCCTTGTGTTTAAATACTTCATACCCGGTTGCTTCATTTAAGTTATAAAGCGAACGGATGCGTTGCCAATGGTTTGCCGGCAAATGGATGGAAATCGCCTTTCAGACCTATGGGCGCCTGCGTTCTGATATCATGGACCAGTTCAATCGACGGCAGCGCTTCTGTCAGGTTAAATCCATTCCCCTGTAATATACTTTCATAACTTTTGGTATGAAGGTCCTTAAACCCATCGCTGAATTCAATCTCCACGCCTTCCATGGTCAAAGAGCGAAAGGTGCGCTGACCCTTTTCTTTAACTGCAGGCGGCAGCGTGTCTTCATTGATGCTCAGGAACCACCGAACCCTCGCCCTTTCCAATTGCAGGAAGCCGGCGGCGCGGTCATGCGTATGGACATGAATAATGTTTTGCTTCACTTTTCCGAAGATCCAGATCAGCATATCAAAAAAATGGATCCCTATATTGGTGGCTATCCCTCCGGATTTGACGATATCGCCCTTCCAACTGGTAAAATACCAGTTGCCTCTCGAAGTGATATAGGCCAGGTCAACGTCAAAAATTTTCGAAGGATCGGCTTTGGCGACCTTTTCTTTTAGCGCAATGATATCCGGGTGAAGGCGCAACTGAAGGATGTTATAAACATTTTTACCCGTTTCCTGTTGCAGTTGATCGAGGGCTTCCACATTCCAGGGATTCAGCACCAGGGGCTTTTCGCAGATCACCGAAGCTCCGTGGCGCAATCCGAATCGAATATGCGAGTCGTGCAGGTAGTTCGGCGAGCAGATAGACAGGTAGTCTATCTGCTTCCCTGTTCTTTTGAGCTTTTCAATATGCCGGTCAAAACGTTCAAACTCTACAAAGAAACTAGCTTCGGGGAAATAGCTATCCATAATTCCTACTGAATCAAACTTGTCGAGGGCAGCCACGACTCTATTCCCGGTTTCTTTGATCGCCTTGAGATGACGGGGAGCGATAAAACCAGCAGCCCCGATTAATACAAAGTCTTTCATTAAACGTCTCTTCCTGCTTTTTATAAAGGGTTAAATCAGTTAAAACCAACCAAGCCATTGACCGTTATAACGTGAAGATGAATCCTGGATCATGTAAGTGATTCCACTTATCCGAAATCAACCCTGATCAGGTTTTCGCTCCTCTTCAAAACTCATCCGGCGCTTAATCTCCGTTAATCAAAGATAGGAAGAGTTAGGACGCCGGCATGCTAAAAACGAGATTTTTTCGTTAGTAGTATAATCCGAAATTCTTTTCCGTATCCACGAAAGCGGCAATGCCGCGATAACCTTCCCTCGAATGCAGGGATGCGTTTTTTGATCGACTACCCTCATGAATATAAGGCATGATTCAGGGAATGCGGCGCCGAAGAGAGCCGGCAGTTCCGCTCAGTGGCAGATACTAAAGGCGATGGATAAAAGCCAGGGACGAAAACCAACAGAAACCCGGCTCAAATGCTTGAAGAATGAAGGGAATACATACATTTGCACGGATCCGGGCCTGCTCCGGACGCGACAACCCTGGGGTTGAAAAAAATCTATTAGACTGACTATGGAACCAAAAAAAACATCCTTTACCGGGAATGACCCGGATTCCGACGCTTATATTGGCCTCCTGTTGTATAAAACCGGTAAATCGGTAAAAAACTTTATCCTTTGGATAGCCGGGATCTTCTCCTCTTTATGGAAGGGCTTACTGACGCTTGTCGTTTTCCTGATGAGAAATATAGTATGGATCCTGCTGGGAACGGTCATTGGCCTGGGCTATGGCGCCTACCTCGTCAATAAACAGGGCGCAAAGTATTATTCTGAGATGATCGTGAAAACAAACTTCAACAGTTCCAGGACCTTGTATAATGCCGTTAGCTTTTTAAATGCCCTGATCAATAACCAGAAAACAGATGAGCTGAACGCCATTTTCAAGCTCACTCCCGAAGAAAGCAAACAATTGGTGAATTTTTCCGTAGAGCCGGTCAAATCCGAACTCATCATGTCGGAGATATACAAAGAGCAGTTCCTGCAAAATGACCGTTCGACTAAAATAAGGCAGGACACTTTCTGGTCAAGAACGATAAAATACAACGCTTTCAAAGACGCGCTTACCCCTTACGATTTCCCTTATCACAAAATATCCGCCGTCGGCACGAATCCCTTTATTTTCGGCAAACTTCAAAACGGCATACAGGAATATATCTCCAATAATGAATTGCTGAAAAAGGCCAGGAACAGCCAGGCGACTTACAACGAGTATAGAGGAAAAATGATCGTTTCCGCCATTGAAAAACTGGACGACCTAAGGCAAGCCTATAACGAGCGGATACAAAGCGGCCAACCCAACGCTTCGCCGGGCAATAGCCAGATCAATGTAACGCAGGCCCTGCCTGAAATAAAAGCGCCCGAACTGGCATTATACGACGAAATGCTGACGCTTAACGATGAGTTGCAAAGATTTCATAAACAATCTTCCACGGAAGCCAATATTATCGAAGTATTCTATCCTTTCAACCCGGTAGGCCAGAAAATATCTTTTTTCAGGCAACATATGGCCGCTTATTCTTTTTACGGTTTTTGTATAAGTTTATTCGTCCTCCTCTTCATTGCCTTATGGCGCGCCCTCAGGGTCGCCGTTCCGGAACATGCCGTCAAAAACAACGCCGATAATACAGAGACCAGTATAATATGATGGGGTAGGCGGCCTATCAAAATGTTGTTGCAAAATGCGACATGAATAAAGTAACGAAAGATTATATTCAGCTTTATAAAAAAACAATAACCTCATATTGAAAAGGAGAAAGAATATTTTATTACTCATTAACCAACTTCACAGCGGCGGCGCCGAAAAAGTAACAGCAAGCCTAAGCGTTGAATTTTCGGCTTTTTACAACATAACGCTCGTCATTTTTAATGACCCGGGAAAAATAGATTTTCCATATAATGGCGAACTAATCGCTATCACCCTCCCCTATTCTTCGGATCCGCATCATAATAACTCGTTTAAAAGAGGCGTAAGATTTTTTTATCTCATCAGAAAGCTTAGAAAAATAAAAAAACAAAAAAATATAGATATATCTATTAGCTTCTTAGAAGCGGCCAACATAGTAAATATACTTTCGTCAAAACGCGAAAAGCTGATACTCAGCGTTCGAAGCTACATAAGCCTAGAATTTAAGAACAATAGGAGACTCAGGATTTTCGGGGCCTTTATCCGGTTCTTATATAATAGATCAAAATATATCGTAGCCCCCACAGAACGCATTAAATCAGACCTTGTCGATAATTTTGGGGTGTCCGGCAAAAACATTAAAACCATCTATAATTTCTCAGATGCGGAATGGATACATAAAAACATGTCTGAACCTATTGAACCTAACATTCTGGAAATAATGGAAACCCATCCTGTGCTGGCAAGCGTGGGAAGGATGACCAACGCCAAAGCCCAATGGCTGTTGCTTCCGGTATTAAAGCAAATAAAGGAAGCAGTCCCTCGGGTCAAACTCATTCTCCTGGGAGACGGTCCTCTTCGACCAAAGCTCATCAACACAGCAAAGCAGTTGGACTTAAAAATTTACCAGCATGAAACAGACGAGCCTACCAGGGAAAACATCGCTTCTGCTGATATTCTCCTGATGGGCTTCCGGAAGCCGTTTCCCTATCTTTCTAAAAGCCGGCTATTTTTAATGTCATCTGTCTATGAAGGCTTCCCCAACGTGCTCATTGAAGCAATGTTATGCGGGCTCCCTATCATATCTTCGGACTGTTCTTCTGGTCCGCGTGAAATTCTAAACCCTGAGTCGGATATGAACGCTCCTCATACCAAAGAATTGGAATACGCGCCTTATGGCATACTTACTTCCGTATGCGACAGCCCGGAAAAAGAAGAATTATATGTTCGCCAGGCGGCCAAAGCGGCAATCGACCTTATTAATGATCATCAAAAAAGAGATTTTTATGCGGAGCAATCCCTTAAAAGAGCCGCGGACTATGAGAAGAAAAATATCATTCAGCAATGGATCCAACTAATAGAAAATTGAAAATACTATTCATTCACAATAAATACTTACAAAGCGCCGGCGGCGAAGACGCTACCTTAGAAGCAGAAACGAAGCTGCTAAAATCGCGCGGACACGAGATAAGAACGTTGATTTTTGATAATGCCGTTATGAAAGGAGGCGTCATAGGAAAGTTCAAAGCAGGCATTAGTTCGGTATATAATATTAACTCCGCAAAAATATTGAGGAAAACAATAAAGGAATTTAAGCCTGATATCCTCCATATTCACAATTTTTTTTTCACCGCTTCGCCTTCCGTCATCATAGAAGCAAACCGGCAAAAAACGCCTGTAATACTTACCCTACACAATTTCAGACTGATTTGCGCCAACGCTTTATTGTTGCGCAACAATAAAGTTTGCGAGCTCTGCGTATCGCACGACTTCCCCTGGTATGGCGTAAAATATAAATGCTATCACGATTCGGCGCTTCAAAGCGCCATGATCGGCGGCATGGCCGCCATTCACAAATGGGCGGGAACCTGGAAAAATAAAGTAGACGCTTTCATTGCCCCCGCAGATTTCATAAGGCAAAAACTAGCGCATTCCTCTCTTAATGTCGCCATAGAAAAAATAAAAATAAAACGACACTTTATCAACGATCCGGGGGCGAGCCAGCCACAAACCAGGGAGTCCTATTACCTTTTTATCGGCAGGCTTTCTGCAGAGAAAGGAGCGGAGGTTTTACTGGAAGCCTGGAAAGACATGAATGAAGACAAATTGGTTATTGCAGGAGACGGGCCTGAACAACAAAAACTTCATCAAAAATACGGTCATTTAAAAAATGTTGAATTTGTCGGGAAAAAACCCCGTGAGGAAGTCCTTTTACTAATGAAAGGATGCAGAGCGCTGATCTTCCCCTCCATTTGTTATGAAGGACTGCCGCTTACTATCATTGAAGCATTTTCTACAGGCGCCCCCGTAATCGGCTCAGATATGGGGGCCATGAAAGAAATGATCCGGCATGGCGAAAATGGACTTTTATTTACCCCCGGCGACCCCGCCAGTTTAAAAAAATCGGTAACACAGTTTAATCAATACCTCGCCAATAACGACTATTCTCCGTACGCCCATGCAAGAAATAGCTACCTTCAATTGTATCATCCTGAAATAGGCTATGATGCCGTTATTCAGATTTATAATGAAGCGATCAATAAAGCTGCAGGAGGCATACAACATGAATGAAGTCGGCTCCATAGTAAAAAAAAACAGAATGGCATCCCGGAGATCAAATTCCATCATTGTACTGCTGGCCATATCTATAATCATTGGAACCTTTCTGAGAATCTCGCTTTTATTAATTTACCCATTGCTGGCCCTATTTATAGCCGCTTTCTTTAGATTCAGGGTAAGCAGTTCTATGCTTCTCGCGGCAATATTTGTAGGAATAAGCTTTATATTTTCATTGTATCCCCACATTTTTATAAAATACAAGCTTCTCTCGCTTTATTATATGCTGCCCTTGTTGTTGTTATTGTTTGCGCAGCCTGCCGTAGAAAAAGACAATCAACCCGGATCCTTAAACATTTTTTTCAGATGCCTGACCTTCGTGGGTTTGATAAATAATATCATAGGCCTATTCCAGGTAATTAAAAACCCTCAGTCAGATGATAGTTTCATGGGGCTGTATTCTGATTTTTCAGTTTCTCTCAACGGCCTCGTCATCCTGAATACTTTACTATTTTATTATTACTTTATATTATTCATTTATGAGAAAAAGCTAATCCCGCTACTGGCCGCCCTGTTTTTTATGGGTTGTTCCATCCTTGGATTTTATGGCGCGGGTTTAATCATCTGCCTGGGCGCCTTTATCCTGGGATTTTCCCGTTTCGAAATAAAATCCCTTTTTAAAATCGCATTCATAACGGCAATCTCGCTGCTGGTCGTTTATCTGGCTATGGCTTTCATTAAGCCGCAGGCGCTGGAATACAATATAGCCAACATAAAAAAAATCATCAGTTTCGACGCGCATAACGGACCGCGGAAACTAACCTCTTTTTACAATTATGCTACTGCTTACCCAAAAAATACGAAAGACTTTCTTTTAGGTTCCGGCCCAGGCTCTTTTAATAGCAGGACAGCCTTTATGGTAGGAAGCCCAAGCTATTTTACCTTAATACCGCAAATCAAGGACGACGAACAACCCTATTATTTTAAACATTACGCATATAGTTTATGGAATGAAAACAACACCTCGCAGGCCCTTTACCTGGATGGGTTCAGGAACCAGCCCTTTTCTTCAATACTTGCATTTTTAGGAGAATATGGCTTGCTCTTTACGCTTATTTTTGCAGTATTATACTATTTATATTATAGCCGGGTAGCCCGCCTTTACCGGATGCGGCATAACGATCCGAGAGCGCGCATCTACTTTAGATTCTTTAAGGTATGCTTTATTTTATTGCCTTTGTTGTTCCTGATAGACAACTATTTTGAATACCCGGAAATTATGTTGCTGATGACGCTCAGCATTAAATTCTCGCACGCAGGGCTTCTATCGATAAATAACGAGGCAAGAGAGGTTATACAGAAATAGTTTCAACCCTTTGTTTCATGCTATAAAACATTTCCGTAAGCGTTTCCCTGATGCCATAGGTAAATTTCCACCCGGGGTAATGCGACTGGAATTTGTGCACGTCGCTGATGTACCAGATATGATCGCCGCTACGATTATTATCGGTGTAGGAATAAGATAGTTTATTGCCGGTGATCTCTTCGCATAATGCGATGGCTTCCAGCATGGAGCAATTGGAAAACCGGCTTCCCCCGGCATTGTACACTTCTCCGCAGCGAGGCGACTGGTAGAAGTTCCAGAACATGTTTACCAGGTCGAAGCTGTGGATATTGTCGCGGACCTGTTTACCCTTATATCCAAATATCGTATAATGACTGCCGTTGATAGCGCATTTCATGAGATAGGCCAGGAAGCCGTGCAACTGAGCTCCTGAATGATTAGGACCGGTAAGGCAGCCGCCGCGGAACACGCCCGTGCGCATATTAAAATAACGGCCATACTCCTGCACCATGATATCAGCGGCTACTTTGGAAGCGCCAAATACCGAATGTTTGGAATGGTCGATACTCATCTGCTCGTCGATGCCGCGCTCAAAATAAGGGTGGCTGCTGTCGATCTCCCAGCGGGTTTCCAGCTCCACCAACGGAAGATCATTGGGCGTATCGCCATATACCTTATTGGTGGAAGTAAATATAAACACCGCTTCGGGACAATGTTGCCGCGTAAGTTCCAGCATGTGCAGGGCGCCTGTGGCATTAACGCTAAAATCGGTTAGCGGTTCCCTGGCCGCCCAGTCGTGGCTGGGTTGCGCGGCCGTATGAATGACCAATGCAATGTCAGAGCCATACCTGCTAAATATCTTTTCCAGGTCTGTATAGTTCCTGATATCGGCGTCATAATCCTTATAGTTGGGGTATTTCTCTGCGAGCCTGCTCCTATTCCAACTGGTTGAAGCTTCTTTTCCAAAAAAATATTGGCGGAGATTGTTGTCTATACCTACTACAAGATCAAATTTATCGGCAAGAAAAGAAACGGCTTCGCTGCCGATCAATCCACCGGAACCGGTTACCAGGGCTATTTTCATCCGTATGGGCGTTTATAATTGACTAAATATGCCACGAAGGAAATGTTCAACCTTTAGGGTATGAACATCCTCTTTATACAAAGAATTAAGGCCTAAAATTATGCAAATGCTACTTTACGCAGTCGAAATTTACAAAGAAGGAATAAAACTATAAAATGGGGATTGGTGGTGAGATACCTTTTCCACAGTTTTCCCGGTTCCTGGATCAGCCTGTATAACCATTCCAGCCCCGCTCTTTGCATCCATGCCGGCGCCTGGCTGATGTTTCCCGCGTGAAAATCGAACGCAGCGCCTACAGCCATCATAACGGCGTTGATCTTTCCAAGATGGGCGACCACCCATTTTTCCTGGCGGGGGCATCCTCTTCCCACCAATACAATATTCGCTCCGCTGGCATTGATCTTGCGGATATCTTCCAGGTCTTCCTCAGGCGTCGCTTCGCGGAACCTGTCGGGATGTATGCCGGCGATCTTCACGCCGGGATAGTTGATCTGGATAAAGGCGGAAAACTTTTCCAGGGTTTCTGGCGTGCTTCCATAAAGGTATACGCCCAACTTTTCTTCGCTGGCGCGCGCGAGCACATATTTGGTAAGGATGGGGCCGGTGACCCTGTCCTGCAATCCTGCATTATAAAAGCTATTTAAGGCCCACCTGATCGGTTGTCCGTCAGGCACCACCATATCGATCTTGTTCACCACCTTCCGGAACTGTTTGTCTTTCACCGATTCGATAAGACCGTGAACGGCAAGCGCAGAAACGCCATAGCTTGCGCGCTCCCTGGCTTTCGCCACGATGGTTTCCGAAGCCCTTAAATAATCGGTTATACAATAATTCGCGGTAAACAGTTGCAGCTTGATTTCTTTATGCGGCTCGATCACGACGGGAACAGGAACTTCTCTCTTCAACAATACATGCATTACCTGGCCTGCCGTCTGGCGGATGATGCGCATGTCGAGCCCGAAATCTGCATTCCTTACGTAAAAAGCGTCGTATTCAAAACGACGGAATATCGTTGCAAAATCCCTAGCAGGACCGCGATATCCTTTCACCTGCGACAAACCGGTAATGCCCGGTTTCACCATATTACGGAACTTATATCCTTTTACGACTTTTGAAAACTGGTTGCAATCGGTGATCATATGAGGCCTGGGGCCTACAATGCTCATATCGCCGGTTAATACGTTCAGGAATTGGGGAAACTCGTCAATATTGGACTTTCTCAAAAAACGACCAATGCGGGTAATACGGTAATCGTTAGGTTGGGCCTGGACCTTATTGGCGTCGGCATTCAACACCATCGTCCTGAATTTAATGCACCTGAATATTTTTCCGCCCTTGCCAACCCTGCGCTGAATAAAAAATACGGGGCCCCTGCCTTTTGAATCAAGCAGGATCAATAATCCTACCAGGGGAATCATCCAGGTCAACACACCAACAATAATTAAAGCGGAAAAAACAATGTCAAATATCCTTTTAAAGAAAAAATATTTGGGCTTTTCGTCGATATAGTGTCTCAGCGAAATCTTTTCTGTCATTGACCGGTAACCGATCAGAGGCGATGAGGTTAAAGCCGTTTTCATACGCGTTACAAAGGGTTGACCCCAGATTGGATTTAAAAATAGTTTTTCAAGAATTTGTCCTTTTCCAAGCAACATTTAAGATGGCTCTTTCTCTCTTTATAATCTTCTTCATCGCACAAGTTGACCACCTACCGGATTCAAACGTTGCACTTCAAACAAAATTGTGCAACGAGCATATTAATTCCTTAATTACCAATGTCTCATCTAAATAAAGGACCAAATTCCTGTTTGCATAAGTGCTAACTCTTAGTTCAATTAACATTGTTTTATCATTAACATCCCTCAAACGATGAACGTTATTACGATTAATACAATTAATCCTCCCCTACGCGGCGTGCGTATCAGGGTAAAGACTCATGATAAGCCAGTTGATTTGGAGCAAATTCCCTGAGCAGGCAAGTGATAAGGTCTCTCATTTGTTCAATCGTATGGCAAAACAATTGAAACTGAGATCGTATCATTAATTAAGACAATATTGATACCAAGTATTAAAATGAAGGCCGGGGTCAAATAAAATTAAGAGATGATTAAGAGGCGTTCGCCGGTTTGTTATCCGGAACATCGCCAGGAGCCTTCAAAATATTTATTCTTATGCTATAGAATTATGATCCAATGCCATAGTTTACGAATTTTAAATATCTTTCCAAATATTTAAGAAACAGCAAATCTCCCATTAATCCATTAGTTGTCAAAATGTACGAACAAGATTATCATTCCGTCCCGCTGGGCGATCTTCATTTTTTAGTAACAGGCGGGGCCGGATTTATTGGTTCGCACATTGTAGAATACCTGCTTGCCAAGGGCGCCGGAAAGGTAAGGGTCCTGGATAATTTCAGCACCGGATCTCGAGATAACCTGAAAGATTTTTTTTCAAATCCTGCTTTTGAGCTGGTAGAAGACGATATATGCGATTTCAACGCCTGCGCGAAAGCCCTTATAAACATTGATTATGTCGTCCACCAGGCAGCGCTTGGATCTGTGCCCCGGTCTATTAACAATCCTATTAAAACAAATGAAACCAATATAACCGGGTTTTTAAACATGCTGACAGCGGCCAGGGATGCCCGTGTAAAAAAGATGATCTATGCAGCGAGTTCCAGCACCTATGGGGATCACCAGGGTTTACCAAAAATAGAAGACCAGATCGGCAATCCGCTTTCTCCTTATGCAGTGACAAAATATGTAAATGAATTATATGCAGGCGTCTTTTCCCGCACTTATGGCTTTCACACGATAGGGCTGCGCTATTTTAACGTATTCGGACCCAGGCAAAACCCTAAGGGACCGTATGCGGCGGTTATTCCTCTTTTTATTAAAGCCGCCCTTCAAAAACAACCGGCTTCTATCAACGGAGATGGGGAAACGAGCCGGGATTTCACTTTTGTGGAAAATGTTGTACAGGCAAATATCAAAGCTTTATTTACATCCCTGCCAGGACATGAGGTCCTAAATGTAGCCTGCGGCGGCGCCACCAGCCTGAACCAGCTTTGGCGCATGATCTCCGCCGGCCTGGATGTGGATATACTCCCGGAATATAAGCCCCAGCGACAAGGCGATATCAAGCATAGTCTTGCTTCCATAGAAAAAGCGCGCTCCCTGATAGGATACCAGCCCACCATCCAGATGGCGGAAGGATTAGCCCAGACAATTGAATGGGGCCGGGGATCGGCAATGCTTTTAGAAGAATAAAACGCTTCGCTGGTTTGCGGAGACCTGTGATTGGTATAGCTAAATGCCGCTTCCCGAAGATAAGACCCGGCGCTTGTCAATCGCTGTTTTCCGAAACCCTCCTATCATTCTGATTTGAAGCGTCTTACGCATATTTCCCCGTCATTTTCGCCGGGACAAATCGTTTTTGTTTTTTCCTCTTATTATTGTATATTACAAGAACTAACGATTGTTCACAAAAATGTTTTGGGTATGAAAAAAGTTGCCGACATTATCAACCGTAAAGGGAATAGAGTAACCCATGTATCGCCGGTCGCTTCCGTTCTTGACGCGCTCAAAATTATGGCCGACCAGAATATCGGCTCCGTAATGGTGCTGGAGAACGGAGAATACCTGGGCATTATGACCGAAAGGGATTATTCCCGTAAAATAGCGCTGAAGGGCAGATCCTCCACAGAAGCTATGGTATCCGAGATCATGTCTTCTGATTTCCCCAGGATCACCCCGCATGATTCAATAGACTACTGCATGCAACTGATGTCGGATAAAAATATCCGTTATCTCCCCGTCTTCAGCGAGGATAAATTATGCGGGATCATTTCCATCAACGACGTGGTAAAAGAAACGATTATCTCACAGCAGGAAACCATTTCCCAGCTAAAAGATTACCTGCACGCCAGCATGTAGCGCCGGCGCAACGTAAACTAGTTAGCCGCCTGCTCATCTCTATTTAAGAGACAGGCGGCGTTTTTTCCACCACAGGACTCAGATCGGAAATGTCTACGGTGATGGGCATTAGCCCCAGTTGGATAACCGCTTTTTTGCCTTTTATCTCCTTAACCTCCCCTACCTGGTGATTTTTCTTCATCAGCGCCTTCTGTCCTACCCTGATCTCTTCGTTTATCTCCTCATATTTTGAGCTGATCTTTTTCTTTACTTTTTCATTTCGCTGCTGTTGGTTTTGCTTGAACAACAAAACCTGCATCTGCCTGATCAACTCTTTCTTATCAGTTGCGTTCTCCGCCTTCTTCCAATCTACTACCAGTTGCTTCAGCTTTCTTTCCATATCCTTCAGGTAAAGCAGCTTTTCTTCTGTGATCTTATTCTGTTGTTTCAGCAGCTCAAGCTGCTGATGATGCTTTTCCTTATGGATCAGCGCTTCCATCTCTTTTTTCAGGCGTTCATTCTCTTTTACAAGCTGATGCAACTTGTTTTTTTCTTTTTCAACAACCTGCATATCCTGTTCCGCGCTGTTCAGCAGTTTATCGAGTCTGAAATGGCCTTCATCTACCAGTTGCCTTGCGCGTTTTATCAATCGATGGTCCAGCCCGATGCGTTCAGCAATAGAGAAAGTATAGGAGCTGCCGGGTTTACCGACGACCAGCTTATACATCGGCATCAGGTTCTTTTCGTCAAAAGCCATGGCGCCGTTAAAGATACCGGGCGTTTTATTGGCCATGATCTTCAGGTTCAGGTAATGGGTGGTAACAATGCCCAGCGAATGTTTGCGCACCAGCTCTTCCAATATCACTTCCGCAAAGGCGCCGCCCAGGTTAGGGTCGCTCCCGCTGCCCAGCTCATCGATAAAAAAAAGGGTTTTGCCATTGGCGTTTTCCATGAAATGTTTCATGTTTTTCAGATGCGAGCTATAGGTGCTCAACTCAAACTCCAGGCTCTGGGTGTCGCCGATATGGATCATCAACTGCTTAAAAATACCCATTTCCGAATCGGGATGAACGGGCGCCAGCAAACCGCTCTGTATCATCAACTGCAATAAACCTACGGTTTTAAGAGTTACTGTTTTTCCGCCGGCATTGGGGCCGGAGATCAGCAGGATGCGCATTTTTTCATCCAGGCGCAGGTCGACCGGGAACACCGGCTTTTGGTTCTTGCGATTATACAGGTATAACAGGGGATGATAGGCGTTGATCAGCCGGGTATGCGCCTTGTCGACGATCTGGGGGTAACTGGCATTCAGGTCGATCGCTAACTTTGCCTTGGCCCGGATAAAATCATATTCTCCCAATATGGCGTGATAGTCCATCAGCAAAGCGCTGTAAGCGGACAACCTGGAAGTAAGCTCCCTCAGTATACGATAGACCTCTCTTCCTTCCTCATGCTCCAGCCCAAATACCTCGTTGTTTAGTTCAATCGTCTCTTCGGGTTCGATAAAGCTGGTTTTGCGCGTATCGCTCTCGCCATGAAGAATCCCCCTCACCTGCCTTTTGTGTTCTGCAAACAGGGCCACCACCCTTCTCCCATTTAAAAAAGCTTCTTCAATATCCGCAACCAGCCCCGCTTTTGACAGCTTCTGCAGCGCCCGGTCAAATGCGCGGCGCAACTCGTTTCTTTTCCTGGAAAGCGATTGCCGGATGCGCAACAGCTCGTCTGACGCATTATCCTTCACCAGTCCCGACTCATCAAGCACGTTGTCGATCAACTGCACAATGGCCTTCTCGTAATACGAATGCTCGATCACTTTCGCCAGGGCCGGATAAGCGAGCTTACGTTCCTTATCGAACCAGCGGAACAGGCTCTGTACGCTTACCGCCAGCTTACGAAGCTCAAGGAACTGCTCGCCGGTAAGCGTCGCGCCCGCAATGCTTAACAACCTCAGCTCTTTCAACAGGCTCAGCACATAATCATTGGGGAAATAGATACCCGAAGTAAGCAGCAATTTATATTCATGGCTCTGAGACAATTCCGCTTCTATAAACTCTTTACGGGTATGAATACGCAAGCCCTCCGCTTTACCCTTCGCATACTCTGTCTGGCAATGTTCTTTCAGCAATTCCTTTATCTTGTTAAACTCCAACTGCTCCAATGCTGATTCGGGAAATAATTTCATAAAACGAATGCCCTGTTTTGGAGATAAAGATAGATGGAATG
>JAEUVR010000329.1 GCA_016786785.1 Chitinophagaceae bacterium | reverse complement strand
GAATAATTCCCATCCGCCAATAAATTTTAAAAGATTTAACGGGTATGTTCCTATTTTTATTCGCCGTTTCAGATTCTGCTTGTATGTTTGATCTTTACGCATCGGCGCCTGGTAAACGGCATCTCTGCAGGAGCCATGCTTATGGTTAAGCAGGCGCTAATTAATGAACGAACTATGAATACAATCCTTTTGTTAAAACCGTTTTTAGTGTTTTTGTATATGGGCTGCGCGCAGCCAGGCAATACAGATGCTGCCCCGCGCAACGATAGCCATAGGGCCGATTCTGCCGGTCTTGCCAGCGCAAAACACGATCCTGCCCCGCCAGCCAGCATTGAATCAAAAATCATTCCCGCCGCAGAACGGCTGGAACTGTACCTTCCGCTGGTCAAGGGAAAATCGGTCGCTCTCTTTGCCAACAATACTTCCATGATCGGCGACGAACACCTGGTAGACGTATTACTAAAGAAAGGCGTGGGCGTCAGGAAGATCTTTGCGCCCGAACATGGATTCCGGGGCGTGGCAGATGCAGGAGAAAAAGTGCGCAATTCCATCGATGCAAAATCAGGTTTACCGATCGTTTCGCTATATGGTCAAAAAAGAAAACCCGCCAAGGAAGACCTGAAGGACGTCGACATCATTATATTCGATATCCAGGATGTGGGCGTGCGCTTCTACACCTATATCTCCTCCCTGCAGGACCTGATGGAAGCGGCTATAGAACAGGATAAACCGCTGATCGTTCTCGACAGGCCCAACCCCAACGGCTTTTATGTAGACGGACCCGTCCTGGAACCGGCTTTCAAATCCTTCCTCGGCATGCAGCCTATCCCCATCGTATACGGAATGACCATTGGCGAATATGCGAATATGCTGCTCGGCGAAAAATGGATATCCTCCTCGCTGCATGGAAAATTATCCGCCGCCGCTTCAACGCCGGTAACCGTGATCCCCTGCGCAAACTATACGCACAACAGCAAATATATTTTGCCGGTAAAACCTTCGCCGAACCTGCCCGATATGGCTTCTATCTATTTATATCCTTCCACCTGTTTTTTTGAAGGCACATTATTGAGCGAAGGCAGGGGAACGGATAGGGCCTTCCAGGTTTTCGGGCATCCCGCGCTTCCCAGTACCTTGTTCAGCTTTACGCCGCGCAGCATAGAAGGCGCTAAAAACCCAAAATTACTCAACCAGCTATGTTATGGATGGGACGAGGGCGGAACCAATGAAGAGGTATTGAAAAAAACAGGGGGTAGGTTGCAGATAAAATGGCTGATCGAAGCTTACCGGCTTTTCCCCGGGAAAGACAGCTTTTTCCTGAATAAGGGCGCCAACTTTAACCGGCTTGCGGGAAACGACCAGTTGATCAGACAGGTAAAACAAGGCGTCAGCGAGCAGGAGATCCGCCAACGCTGGCAGCCCGGCCTGGACCGGTTTAAGAAGATCCGAAAAAAATACCTGTTGTACAAAGACTTTGAATGATGAATGCTAACGATCCCGCCTATCCGCGCATCTTGTTTATGGGTACTCCGGCATTTGCCGTCGCTTCCTTGGACGCCCTGGTTAAAGAAGGGTTCAATATCGTCGGCGTAGTAACGGCCCCCGACAAGCCCGCCGGACGAGGGATGAAGCTGAATGAAAGCGCAGTAAAAAAATACGCGATGGACAAAGGCTTACGGATCCTGCAACCCGAGAAATTAAAAAGCCCTGATTTTATAGCGGCATTAAAAGAACTGAACGCAGACCTCCAGGCGGTAGTAGCTTTCAGGATGCTGCCGGAGATCGTCTGGAACATGCCTTCTTTGGGAACCATTAATGTGCACGCTTCGTTATTGCCCGACTATCGCGGCGCGGCGCCCATCAACTGGGCGATCATCAACGGGGAAAAGGAAACCGGCGTAACCACTTTTAAATTGACGCACGAAATAGATACCGGCAATATATTATTACAACAGCGGCTCGCTATTGGCGAAGCGGAGACAGCCGGAGAACTGCACGACAAATTAATGGCGGCGGGAGCTTCGCTATTGACAAAGACCATCCGGGGTATTGTCGATGGCAGTATCCATGAGCAATCGCAGGAAGAGATCATCCGTAAAAATAAGGCAACAGGCGATCAAAGCTTGCCTGCGGAACCGCCGCATGCGCCCAAGATATTCACCGAGACCTGCCATATCCAATGGAACAAAAATGTTTCCGAGGTATATAACCTGGTCAGGGGACTGTCGCCTTTCCCTTGCGCTTTTACCGAGCTGGAAGGAAAAATGTTCAAGATCTATAAAGCCGAAATGGAGCCTGCAGCAGGACCGTTAACAGCAGGCGCATTTTATACCGACAATAAGACCTATCTCAAATTCGCCTGTAAGGACGGGTGGCTCCATGCAACAGAAGTACAGATGGAAGGAAAAAAAAGAATGCCTGTTGAAGATTTTTTAAGAGGATATCGATTTCCTAATACATAACCGATACCGAAAACTTGTTGCTTCCGGCGCCCAACTGGCCCGCGGCCGCATCGCTGATCCTTAAGGTCAGGCCGGCGCTTTCTTTCATATCGGGTAATTCGCCCAGTACTTTTGCATACACTTCCTTATTGGTAGACGGGAAATTTATTTTGATGATGGAACCTACAGGCACATCTTTCATCAATGCATAATATTTGCCATCCCCCCATCCGCTGGCGCTTTTGAAAATACCCGCCACGCCGGAAACGGATTTCCCGCTGGCTTCATACTGCGACCGGAAATATCCTCCCGCGCTGGTTCCCGTAGCAGTCCTGCCCTGCGTGGTCGCTGTTTTACCGGGCTCTTGCGGAACCGTTTTGCTTGTCTCCTGCGTGGTTGTCTTATTGGTCTGCGGTTCTGTTCTCCTGGTTTCCGCGGACGATGCGGTTCCGGTCACAACCGGTTCCGACGCTTTCTTCACCGGCGGGTCCTGCTTTGGCGGAAGAACCGCTTTCGGCGTTTCTTCTCCCGGAACCCGCGATACGGTCGTAGCCCAGGATGCATTGGCCTGCTTAACTTTCAGGTATCCTACAATCAGCTTCATCCCCGGCTTAGCCTGGTCTTTACTAATATTGTTCCATTTTTCCAATTGCTCCACAGGCACTTTATTATGGTTCACGCTTATCCGGTACAGCCACTCTTTTTCCTGGATGATATGATACAAGGGTATAAACGCTTCATCGGCGGCCTTTACGCCATTCTGGGAAAAATTAGCGCCGGTTAAGGGCGCTTTGATCAACTGGCCTATCTCCAGCGGTTTGTCCATCGAAGTATTGTTATAGGCAACCAGCTCTTTCGGAGGGATATTATACATTCTTCCCAAACTGTACCAGGTTTCCTTTGCCGCTACGGAATGCTGCAAATAAAGAGCAGGGGAAGTTCCCTGGATAACCAGGTCGCTCTGCGCCAATGAGGCGAGGCTGATCAATGAGGTTAAAAAAATCAAACAATATTTTCTGATCATTCGCAATTATATTTTAAAACCGGACGCCGCCAATCATTTCATTCAACTCAACCTGAAATTTACGGCTACATCCTGAATTTTATCTTGCTTATCTTCATTGAACATGCATTCAATATACAAAGATGGTTGATATTTATTTTTTTACCTCTTTTAATATCCTCCATTCCTTAGGATAATAATTATTTATCCTGGACCCCAGAACCTTTATCCAGCCAAGGTTGACGCCCTCGTATTGAATGATCGCCCAGCCCCTGTGTTCCGTGTTTATGGTAACTGTTTCCTTCCTCAAATATTGTAAGGCCTGCTCCTTTTTTAACGGTATTACAACATTTTTTTTATTCAATAAAGCGCTGAGCGCCAATTCATGATTGGGGACCAGCTCTCCCTGCGCGATCTTCCCGATCCTAACGCCTGCTTTTTTCAAATACAGGTTTGCGCTAACCGCGGCCAGGTCCTGTTCCAGCGCCGCAGGGAAGGCAAATATCTCCCCGTCCAATACATACATATTAACGGAAAGCCCTTCTCTGAGCCAGGGCCGAACGATGGCTTCCTCTTTTGCGGGCAACCCCGACCATTTGTGTTTTTTATACGTAAGCCGCTCAGGCCGGCCGCCGTCTTCTTTTTTAAAACAGGCGATATAAAACCCCTCTCCCTTTAATTTATCCGGAAAAAAACGATAGCCGAACGCTTCATGTTTTCGGCTCTTTGTTTCCGTTATATTCCACGAAGCGCGCGTATCGATGCGCACAGGCAAAAGGTCAAAGCTGTCGCATAACCAGTCTGCGATATCTTCGTTTTCTGCTATCGAATAAGAGCAGGTTGAGTAGATCAACAAGCCTTCTTTTTTTAAGGCCGGATAAATATCCGATAATATGCGGCGTTGTCGCGCGCAACACAACTGTACCGCATCGGGGCTCCATTCCCCGACGGCGGCGGGATCCTTGCGGAAAAGTCCCGATCCCGAGCAGGGCGCGTCAACAAGGATAAGGTCAAAATAATTTATCATCCTTCCCAGGTCCCTTGGATCGTTATGCACGACAAGATTATTAACGCCTCCCCACCGGGACATGTTCTCTTCCAGTATCGGCGCCCTCGATTTAATGACTTCATTGCTTACGAGCAGGCTATCTTCCGAAAGCAGGGATTGAAGCAAGGTAGACTTGCCGCCGGGGGCGGCGCAGAGATCGAGCGCCCGGAGAGAAGCCGACAGGTCTATCGACTGTTGTACGCATTGCTCCAGGAACATGCCCGAAGCTTCCTGCGCATAATAAGCGCCCGCATGCCATAAGGGATCAAAAATAAAAGACGGCCGCTCAGGAAGATAATATCCCGATCGCGACCAGGGGATGGGTTCAAGCTCGCCGTACTCGCGAAAAACATCAAAGGGTTTCAGCGGGTTCAGCCGGATGGACGTCGCGGGTTCAGGATGCTCATGAATGCGACAGAAAGATTCCCGGTCAAAGCCGTCAAGGCCTTCTAAGGAGTCGAGCAATGCGGCGGGCAGTGTAAATTTCACGGGATTATAAAGTCTTTATTTCGCTAACCAGCTGTTGCAATACGGATTTGGCATCGCCGAACAACATGGATGTCTTTGGTTGAAAAAACAACATGTTCTCAATGCCCGCATATCCCGGCTTCATGCTTCTTTTATTTACAATGACCATTTTAGCCAGTTCAACATCCAATATCGGCATGCCGTACAATGGAGAAGAGGGATCGGACTTGGCGGCAGGATTTACCACATCATTGGCGCCAAGCACCAATACCGCGTCTGTCGCCGGGAACAGTTCATTGGCCTGTTCCATTTCCAGCAACTTATCGTAACTGACATCGGCCTCGGCCAGCAACACATTCATATGCCCCGGCATTCTACCGGCGACAGGATGAATGGCGTACTGCACTTCCACGCCTTTATCCGTAAGCAGTTTTTCGAGTTCGTGGCAAACATGCTGCGCCTGGGCGACGGCAAGCCCGTATCCCGGAACGATCATCACTCTCGAAGCATAGCGCAAGACCACCGCCGCATCGCTGACGCTTATTTCTTTAAAGCTGCCATGCTCCTGCGCGCCCGCGGAACCGGCGGCATGCTGGCCGCCAAAAGACCCTACCAGCACATTGATCAGCGACCGGTTCATTGCCTTGCACATCAGTATCGTCAGTAGCGTACCGGCGGCGCCCACCAATATGCCGCCTGTTAACATCACTTTATTATCATACAGGAAGCCGCCGCAGGCCGCCGCCACGCCGGTAAATGAATTTAGTAAGGAGATCACCACCGGCATATCTGCCCCGCCTAT
>JAEUVR010000312.1 GCA_016786785.1 Chitinophagaceae bacterium | reverse complement strand
TCGTGTATGCCAAGGATATAGTTATGAATGCCGGAATAATAGCCGCTCAGCTGCCACCTGATCTTAGGCTGCTGCCAGGCGATCGTCATTTCTGCCAGGACAGAGCGTTCCGCTTTCAGATCTGCATTCCCTACATAGTCGAACCCGTCAAACTGGTTAAACAGGTAGAACCCGTACAGCTCGTTTGCAGACGGCGCCCTGCCGTTAACAACGCCTCCAATAGTGGCCTGTAAACTACCTGCAAGTTTACGGGTATAGGATACCGATACGGCAGGCAAAATAAAATAGCGTCTGTCGTCCTCGTAGCCAAACACTTTAAGCTGATCGCGCCCCATCTGGCTGGTCAGGTAAGACCGGGTAATATCTCCCCGCGCATGGAAACGAAGGGCGCTCAGGCTATCTAATTGGAGAAGATAACCCGCCGCCAGCGCCGATTGCATTATTCGTACGTCCGGCAGCGTTAGCATGAACATTTCCGGCTGCCCCTCCTGTCGCATGGTCATGGAAGCGCTCAGCAGGCTGCTCGATCCATCCACCCTAAGCGTGAGCTGGCTTCGTTGATCGATCTGCCGCCGTCCTTCGGCAAACGCTCCCCAGGTAGCGCTCAGGCCGGGCATATCCATCGGCATCGGAACATTTTCGCGGCGGCTATCGTCCATAAAATGTTTCACCTTATTGCCATAGAGCCGCGCTTCAAAAAAGTTCCAGCGGTCGGCCGCATTTTCTTTTATGATTCCCAATGAAGCGATACGCGCATTCGCATAACCTGCGTCCATCGGCAATGCAGGATACCCGATATTCCATCCGTCGTCGGCCAGGATACTGGCTTTTATCCGCCAGGAGTCGTTCAGCAGATAGGCGCCGCTAAGCGAATAATTCGCCTTTTCATAAGAGGAATAAGGAATTTTTTGTCCCCCGCCGGCCCTGTAATCGCCGCTTTTCCGGTAGGCGCCGCTTGCCCTCACCCCCCATTTGTGCGAGGAATAGCCGATCCTTGCCGCTTCATAAAACGCGCGGGCGGCAGACTGGTAGCCGCTGCTGACCGATCCCGACAGGAGGGGCTCGCAGCCTAAAACCGCTTCCGCCAGTTTCAGGTTTAAACTACCGCCGACAGAAGAGCCCTGCAGCAGGCTGGCGCCGCCGGTGTTCACCTGCAGGCTTTGCAGATTGACCGGCTCTATATAGATGGTCGCCGGGTCCATCCGATCGGTGCAGGCGCTATGTATGCGCATGCCATCGACAAGCACATTGATCTGCGAGGCGGTAAAAGCGCGGATCATGGGATCCATGCCATAACTGCCCCTGCGCACAAGCGAGAGTTCGGGCAAACGGGAAAGGATATCTTCTGTTGTCGCGGCCTTGTTGGCGTTGAAAAAATGATAAAGACGTTCCTGCTGCGTTTTTTGTTTAGCGGTTACCAGCGCAGTCTCCAGCGTGGCCACTCGTATGCTGTCTCCTATCTCCTGGGCTTGGGCGGCCAGGCCGGTCAGGCATATGCCGATAACGCATAATAATGATCTCATAACTTAAAAATTAACTTCAAAGAACTGGGCATCCTCGGCAATAGCGTCTTCAAGATAAAATGCCAGGTTTAACCGCCATAAGCCGGTCATGGTGAAGTTCACCTTGCCGCGATAATGCCCGTTGCCGATATGCGCGGGATCCACGTTATTAGGCGATCCATGCCCCATGGAAGGCATCTCGGGGGTTAGCTTTACCGTGAGGGAACTATCCGGCAGGTAATCCATCCCTTTCACGCGATAGATTGCCATTTCCATATCGTTCACGCCCACCTTGGGTTTTGAAGGCTCTATATAAGCCGCGATCAGCTTGTCGCCATTTACCTTGGATACAAAGGATCTTACCCGGCTATATGCCGGAGCGGGTACGGTAACGGACACGGACAAACGTCCTTCTTTTCCGGCTTGCCGAACGGTTATCTCCAATCTCCAGGCCCCCATTTCAACGGTAGGCATGGTGAACGTTACGCTGCACGGAAATAATTTATCCACAGCCCTATTGGAAACGGGATTCTCAGCGGGGGCGGAATGCTCCATTGATCCCATATTCATCATGGGTTTCACTTGTACGACGGCGTCTTCGATACGCCGGTTGGTAATGGAATCATAGATGGAAAGGAATAGCGGGGTATAGCCTGCGCTAAGCGCGTTCCTGGCGTATATTTCCAGTTTGGCGGCGGCGCCAACGGCATATCCGGAGGCAATTTGTTGAAGACCTACCGTAGGATCTTCTTCTTCGATCTTGAGGGGATTTTTTGAACAGCCGGGGGCAAGGATAAGTAGACCTGCGGCCATTAATATAGCTGATAAAAAATGTCTTTTCATACTAGAAAGATTTGAGTGAGGTCATGAGCGGGCGGTATCGCGGAAAACGAAATGCCCGCGGTTAGCCAATAACTTAACCAATAAGAGAAAAATGCAATAAAGAGGCGTTAAGCGGCTTGCGTGGGGGGATGAAAAAAAGAGTCGAGCTTTTCAAACGCATAGTTTTCCGGACGGTATGCCGGGATCGTATTCAAAGACGAAACGTTCAGGGGTTCGGAAGCATGATAAACCGCCGTAATGATATAAGGAAGCAGCTCTGTTTTATCGGTAAACCCTTCAGACTGTTTTTCCTGTTCGCGGGCTTTTTCCAGTTTTTTGCTCAGGTAGCATTTGCCATTGCATTGCAGTTGCGGCTTGTCGATATTTATGCAGAGCGTTGAAGCGATATAGGTCCGGTTGGCATAATAATGCCCTATAATGGTCAGGGGATAAAAGCTTTGAAACAGCAACAGAAACAATAATATGCCGGATACCATACGTTGCATAACGGGGCAAAATTACTATAATACGCGACCTATTACCTGATTTATATCAGTTACTTAGATGATTAGCATAAAAGCGCGGCTGCAAAGCCTCCGGCCGACGGCGCGGAAAATCCGGAGCCGCTTATTCATCCAGTTTCAGTACGGCGAGGAAGGCTTCCTGTGGGATCTCCACATTACCGATCTGGCGCATGCGCTTTTTACCCTCTTTCTGTTTCTCCAGCAGCTTTCGTTTACGGCTGATATCGCCGCCATAACATTTAGCGGTTACATCTTTACGCATGGCAGAGATATTTTCTCTTGCCAGCACTTTGGCGCCGATAGCAGCCTGGATAGCGATCTGGAATTGCTGGCGTGGCACCAGCTCTTTAAGCTTTTCGCATAATTTTCTTCCAAACTCCTGCCCTTTTGAACGATGTATCAGCGCGCTTAGCGCATCAACCTTATCGCCGTTCAGGAGAATGTCCATTTTTACAATATCGCTGTCGCGGTACCCGATAGGCGTATAATCAAAAGAAGCATATCCTCTTGTCTGCGATTTCAGCTTATCATAAAAATCAAATACGATCTCGGTGAGGGGCATTTCAAAGACGAGCTCCACCCTTGTAGTGGTGAGATAGCTTTGATTGATCAGTATTCCCCGCTTGATCAGGCAAAGGGTCATGATATTGCCGATATAGTCCGGTTTGGTAATGATCTGCGCCCTGATAAAAGGCTCCTCGATACGTTCTGTCTTAACAGGATCGGGGAACTCTGTAGGGTTATTGACGATTATCTTTTCGCCTTTTGTCGTATACGCGATAAAACTTACGTTAGGCACCGTCGTAATCACGGTCTGGTTGAATTCACGTTCGAGGCGTTCCTGGATGATCTCCATGTGCAGCATGCCCAGGAAACCGCATCGAAAGCCGAAACCCAGCGCCTTGGAAGTTTCCAGCTCATAGGTCAGCGAGGCGTCGTTTAACTGCAGCTTGTCCATGCAATCCCGCAGTTCTTCAAAATCGTCCGTATTCACGGGAAATATTCCTGCAAACACCATTGGCTTCACTTCCTGGAACCCCTTTATCATTTCTTTCGTGGGCGTATCGGCCAGGGTAATGGTATCGCCCACCCTCACTTCTTTGGCGTTTTTTATACCGGTAATGATATACCCCACATTGCCGCAGCTTACTTCCTGCTTCTCCGTCATTTTTAATTTCAGGATGCCTATTTCATCTGCTTCATATACCTGGTCGGTAGATACGAATTTTACTTTATCGCCTTTTTTAATAGATCCGTTAAAGATCCTGAAATACACAATAATGCCCCTGAAGCTGTTAAACACGCTATCGAAGATCAGGGCCTGCAGGGGGTCGTTGGGATGTCCCTTGGGAGGCGGAATGCGGTTCACTATTGCGTCGAGGATATTCTCCACGCCAATGCCCGTTCTGCCGCTGGCATGAAGGATATCTTCTTTTTTACAGCCGATAAGCTCGATGATCTGGTCTTCCACTTCATCGATCATGGCGCCGTCCATATCGATCTTATTGATCACCGGGATGATCTCCAGGTCATTATCAATAGCCAGGTAAAGGTTGGAGATGGTCTGCGCCTGGATGCCCTGCGTTGCGTCTACGAGCAATAATGCGCCCTCGCAGGCGGCAAGGGCCCTACTCACTTCATAGCTGAAATCGACATGCCCCGGCGTGTCGATAAGGTTCAATATATATTCCTGCTTATCGCTGTGTTTATAGTTGATCTGGATGGCATGGCTTTTAATGGTAATGCCTTTTTCGCGTTCCAGGTCCATATCATCCAGGACCTGGTCCATCATATCCCGCTCCGTAATGGTATTGGTAATCTGTAACAGGCGATCTGCCAGGGTACTTTTTCCGTGGTCTATATGCGCAATAATGCAAAAATTCCGTATGTTTTTCATTCCTGGCTAACGCTATTTTGAGCGTGCAAAACTAACTCATTTTTGCTATTGAGCCACTGCGTTCTTCCGTATCCGGGGATAACATGTTTTTCGCTATGGTAGGAAGACCTGACAAGGGGGCCGCTTTCGACATAGTCCAGTCCCAGCTGATAACCGATCTCGCGGTATTCGGCAAATTCGTCGGGGTGCACAAAACGGACCACCGGCAGGTGTTTTTTGGTAGGTTGAAGGTATTGTCCCAGCGTAATGACGTCCACGCCGCTGTTATAAAGATCTGTCATGGATTGCACCACTTCTTCTTTTTTCTCGCCCAGGCCCAGCATGATACCGCTTTTTGTGCGCATGCCGCCTTTTTTAAGGGTTTTCAACACTTCCATGCTCCTGCGATATTTGGCCTGGATCCGCACCTGGCGGGTAAGCCTTTCCACCGTTTCAATATTATGCGACACAACCTCGGGGGCTGCGTCTATAATACGCTGGATGTTTTCCTGTTGGCCTTTAAAGTCCGGGATCAGGGTTTCGAGGGTCGTCTCAGGGGTCAGGGCCTTAACCGCTTTAATGGTATTGTACCAGATAATGCTGCCGCCGTCCTTCAGCTCATCGCGGTCCACCGAGGTGATCACCGCATGTTTTACTTTCATCAGGTAAATCGCTTCCGCTACGCGCTGAGGCTCGTCCCATTCCACTTCCGCGGGCCGGCCCGTCGCCACGGCGCAAAATCCGCAACTGCGCGTGCAGATATTCCCCAGGATCATGAAAGTAGCCGTTCCTTCGCCCCAGCATTCGCCCATATTAGGGCAATTGCCGCTTTCGCAGATGGTGTGCAGCTTATGGGTATCCACCAGCGAACGGACATGTTTATAACTTTCCCCGATTGGGAGTTTTACCCTTAACCAGTCGGGCTTTTTTATTTTTGATGAAGAAGGTATAGTAGAGATAACCGGAAGTTCCTGCATGCTGCAAAATTAAATTAAAAATTCAGTTTTTCATCCTGCGTCCTGGCTCGGTACATTCTACCTTTTATCCCCGGCCGGAACCTATTCAGCTTAGGCCGCAATTCAATTGCTTATTCATTTTGGCCTATATCTCCGAGACATGCCGAAATCAAACAATCAATGCCGGCAGCCTACGACAAAAACGGATACTCGTCCGCGCTTATGCTTTACCTCGCAAGACGCGCAGTATAACCATCCATACCATATGCAATCGTTATAAGTTTACCTGTTGTTCGCCCTTACGGTTGGCGAAGAGAAATGATGCAATAGACCATGATCATTCATTTAACCGGCGCTTCGCATGAGGGCGGGCGACTGTTCATAATGCCGCGAAGCGCTATTTTCTTTTTCCTAAAAGAACGGCAAGGTAGGCGTTAAAAAAGAACTGCTTATCCTTATTGTAGGCCATCTGGGAGATCTTATTGGAATAATACTCCACGCCCAGTCCGACCTCAATGGCGGTAATCGTTTCGTTCAAACGGCCGTAATCGAAGCGCATCGCCGTTTTGGCATATAATCCCGGGCGCAGTTTCATTTCATTCCAACCCTTGGTAACCCCTGCCGCTTTCATTTCATAATAGTTGCTGTCGATAATTTGGGGGTACCTGGAGCGAATCGTTTCATCATACTGATCCAGCGCGTCTACAAGATAGGGTTTCAGCATACCAAGCGTCAGGCCTCCTCCGTAGATCGCAGAAACGGAGACCCCGTTTTTATTTCCCTTTCCTCCTATCACCTGCTGTTGGGCCACCCCCAGTTTAAACTGATAAAAATTATTTGTTTTGCCATAGACAACAGAATTTACCCTGAATTGGTTGTCCATGGAAGCGGCTTGTTTTTTCTCTTTGGGATGTTTTTTTTCTGAGAGTTCAAACTGGTAAAGAAATGATTTCCGGTTGGCCTTAAATTTGCCGAACTCATAGCCGATACCATAGCCGTCGGTAGCCAGTTTGATATTAAACAGGCTATGCTTGTTGTACACGATCTCTCCCTCTTCTTCCTGGCGGATCAGCGCATTGATGCGTTCTCGTTTTTCATCTTTTTCCCGCTGCCGGGCTTCGCGTTTTGAACCTGGCGCATTGGTCTGCGCCAACAGCGAGCCGGTAATAAGGGCGGCCGCCAAGCATAAAACAATTTTCTTCACCGGGAATGATTTAATGTTATCAACGTAAATTTAGGCTAAAAATATATAATGACATCAACAGTACTTTATGAAGGAAACCTCAGGACGGTTTGTACGCATCTAAGATCCGGATCTGCTATTGAGACCGATGCGCCGGTAGACAATAACGGCCGGGGAGAACGTTTTTCTCCTTCAGATATGGTCGCCACTGCTTTAGGGGCCTGTATGCTTACCATAATGGGTATGCGGGCAAACGATATGGAAGTCGACCTGAAAGGGGTAAAAATAGAGGTAGAGAAGATAATGAAGACGGATCCCAGAAGGATCGCCGCCATAAATTTAACTTTTCATTTCCCGTCATCGCTGGTCCTTACTGAACGGCAAAAGCAGATCCTGGAGAAAGCCGCCCATAGTTGCCCGGTCATCTACAGCATACATCCCGATATAGAGGTAGGCGTTATTTTGAACTGGTAAGCCCATTTTAAACAGCAGGAAGAAAATAGAGAAACAGACTGGCGCGCCGCATAACCCGGAAAACAATCTATCATACAGTTCAAAATGCCCGATCAATCGTTCTGAAGACGAGGAACTGCTTTCACAAGGTAAAGCTTCAACTATGAGATCCTCCCAGGATGGCATGGCCGATCGCGCAATCCAGGCATTTCCGCTTATCGCAATACCGGGTCTTTAATTCGATCAGCGCCTGCGAATCCGCGGCATCAAGGCTATTCAGGCCCAATGCCGCAAACGAACGGGCGATGGCATTCTTTTCCGCTTCGGCCTGCCGGATCCAGTCCATCGCTTTTTCCATGCAGGCCTGTTCCTGGTGAAGACGACCATACGCAAACATTATCGGCGCCGCCGTGTTGATGATGATATTGTTGACCATCTGCCTGCCCAGCTTTTTAGGCCTGTATGCCGACGCCTGGTCTACCAGGTAATGATGATGCCAGTAATCCCCGGCGGTTGCCTGGAACAATTGCTTCAGTTCTCCTATGCCGGCAGACTCTTTTATCCTGGCAAAAAAAGGCGCAGACTGATGGATCAGCATAGCCAGCTGCGCCAGCCTTACCGTCGGAAATCCCATAGGACGCATCCTCAAAAAATGAAGCGGTATATTGATCCCGCTCATCGAATATTTCCTGCGCAGGAACCGGTATTCTTCTTGTAGCGCCAAGGGGTATTCGCCGGTAAAATGCCCTGCCAATGCGCCGGTCTGTCCCAATAACAAAGACTCCAGCTGGTAAAGCTGATTTTTATGCCTGACCAGTAGGGAAACGGGAATGGAACGGGCCATTTCTTCAAAAGCTTCTGCATTTACTGAAAGGCCGAAATTCCTGGCCAGCATCCACCAGCAGGTTTCTTCCCAATGCCCGTTGTTCTGTTGCAGGCGCCGGCTCGCCTGCGCATATTTCCTTTGCATGCGTTCTATCAGCAATCGTTCTTTCCACGCTATCCATTTGATCTCTTCCACCGTTTTCAGAGAACCTGCGCAGGGTATGGCCAAACGGCTGTTCATCCATCTTTCATACTTATCCAATAATAGTTTAGCCGTCCTGTCCTGCAGTATAACGACAGGAACTCCGCAAACCGGATACTTATCGTCATCCGCCCATACCACATGCAGGATCACATTATCATAGTTAGGATCCCGGTGATGACGATGCTGTATCCATCCGGAGGACAGCAGGTGCGCTTCCACGTTTCCAATCCATAAGACTTCTCCGATCTTTATCCGGGCTTCCAGGAAATCGGGCCCCTGCCGCGTATTCAAGCTTCCCGGGTAAAATATGTACACCGGCTCGCCATTCGTCGTACGCAGCCCGCTGGCATTAAAATACCTGAACTGCCAGATAAACTGAAGAAGCCGCTCGGTCATGGCGTCAGTATGATTACCGTAAATCAGGGTGTTGTAATAGCTCGCCTCCTGTCAAACGAAACAGGCGCAAGTATGATGATGTAAAATTAAGACGCCGGCTTTTTTTGCCAATGTGGTTTTAACCGGGAAAACAAAGGATTTTAACCGCCCGGCGGCGGAATTACCGTTCTTTTATCGCAATGCTTCTATCCGGAACCCCGCGTTGGAAAGCGCTTTTCTTCTGGTTCCGATATGCGAATCGCTTGCACAATGAAACCGGAAGAAAGCAAACCGGCGTTTCTTTTGAGAGGATCGCGTAATCGTAGTTTTGTTCCCGGCGGCGACGATGCTTTACCCAACCCGGGGATATTTTATAAAGAGTGTTTCTTCCAGGGCGCCTCGCCATACTAACGGAAATCATTGAGCGCATTTACCAGCCGGCTTACGGGCAGGCCCATCACATTGTAGAAATCGCCCCGGATACTTTTGATGCCGGTCACCCCTATCCATTCCTGGATAGCATAGGCGCCGGCCTTATCATAAGGTTTGTATTTGTCTACATAAAACGCTATCTGTTGTTCGGTCAGCTCATAAAACTCCACCTCCGTGGTATCGGCAAAAAGGACTTCCTTATCCTGCTCAAGTATGGCCACGCCTGTTATGACCTGGTGCGTTTTTCCCGATAAACGTTTTAAAATGCCGATGGCATCCTCGCGGTCGCGGGGCTTGCCGATGACCTCCTCTCCTAATACGACTATGGTATCTGCCGCTACGATGATATAACCCGGCCCCTGCAAGGCTTCCAGCGATTGCGCCGCCAGCGCTTTGTTCCGCGCAATATGCACGGGTACGGATATCAGCGGCAGGCCTTCGGGATAGGTTTCCGCAGTTTCTTTGGCCATTACCTTACAGTCTATTTCCGCCCATTCCAGCAGCATCTTTCTGCGGGGAGACTGGGAAGCAAGAATTATTTTTTTCATACTAAAGTTTATAACCAGTCTTATCTTCAAAAACAGGCGCCGGAGGCTGTATTAAAGGCAGCCTCTTTTATTTCGGGCTCTGATGGGACAATTTGCATTTACGCGATTCCGTAACCTTTCATTTTACTTTTGAGCCGCCCTCTTTTTTTAAGCGCCCGGCGGCGTTTAAAATGGCGACCAGTACAGGATAAAAAATATCATCGACAATATGCCCGTCAACATGACTATTTTCACCCATTTGCTCAGCAGCCGGAAATCTTCCGCCGTGCCGGCATGGATCAGTTTCCGAAGGATCAGCAGCAGCGGCAGAATGATAAAAACCGCGCAATACACAAAGGAGGCCCGCCACCCGAACTGAAGCGTATATACCTGTACGATTGCCAGCGCGGCGACCAGGATAAGGATCCAGGTGGCCGCAAACATCTTAGCGGCCTGTATCCCCCATACAATGGGCATGGTCCGGCAGCCGTATTTTGCATCGCCGGGCATATCTTCTATATCCTTGATGATCTCTCTCACCAACGATATAATAAATGCAAATCCGCCGTACAGGAAGGTCAGCCTCAGCAGTTTTGACGCCTGCATGCTGTCGTATGCGAAGGGATGGGTCAATAAGCGGTAATGCGTGGCAAAACCTACCACCAACACCACCCAGGCGGTTAACAAGGCAATGATGATATTGCCGCTGAGCATCTTTTTTTTGAAGATGGTGGAATAAAACCACAATGCCGCTACACACCCGGCATTGGCCAACCCGAGCCAGTTAATCTGCGATTTCCAGCCCACATACCCTCCCAGCAAAACGCCGGCAAAAGAAAGGGCCCAATGCCATAATATGGCCCATCGTCTCCTGATGACCTTATCCACCAGCAACCGGTCGGGCTTGTTGATCCGGTCGATATTCAAATCGAAATAATCATTGATAATATACCCTGCGGCGGCAATGCAAACGGAAGAGAAACAGAGCAGCGCAAAATATTTTGCAGGAAGGGCCGGCGACCAGTCCTGATCGTGAAAAAGAGGGATCACGATAAAGTACTGAAACAGGCATTGCGTCAATACGATGAACAGGAGGTTCACGGAACGAATCAATCGGAAAAAAGCGGCAATCAGTTTCATTTGGTCAGCTTATAAGACTTGAAACGAAAATATCGCAGAAAGATCAACGGCTGGCCGTATCCGTTTCCAGTTCCCAACGCCCGTTCAATTTCAATGTTTTTTCTATGACCTCCCTCGCGCAGCCCATGCCCGCCGGCGCAATAGTAACGTATGCGGCAGATTTTCTGACCTCGGGAGCGGCATCGGGCGGAGAACAGGGCAGATCGGATTCTTTCATGGCCGCATAGTCGGGGATATCATCGCCCATAAACAATACTTCGCTCCTGGAAAGGCCGTGATCCGCCATATATTGCAGCAATACCGATCTTTTATCCGTAACATTCATAAACGCGTCTGTAATGCCCAGCTTGTTCAAACGACTGAGGGCGCCCGCTGAATAACCGCCGGAGATCACCGCCACGCGATAACCCTTTTTCACGGCAAGTTGCAAGGCAAACCCGTCGCGGATATTCATCCGGCGAACCTGCTCTCCGCTATCGAAAACATATACGGTTCCGTCGGTAAGCACGCCATCCATATCAAAAACAAACGCGCGAATCTTTTTAAACTGATCTAATAAATTCATGAGGCTATAATGATTATAAAAAATATGCAGGTTCGCTGAACCTGCATATCGTCAACAAAAGATTTTACGCCGCTATGCGTCAACGATAGGAAAATTTATCGCTTATTATTATATACCAGGTTATCCTGTACGATCATATCGTTTACCACTCTCACGGCTTCATCCAGGTAAATATCCGAGCGGAGGTTTTTAACCCACGACTTAAATCTGTCCAGCTTGGCCGTATCGTTTTCCATCTTTCTAAGGTCTTCGTTCAATGCCGTCACATCCAGCTCCTGCGGCAGCTTATTGAGACTGTCGATCTGTTTAACGGTATTCCGGATCTGCTGCTGCTCTTCCTTATACTTGTTCAGGTTCAGCGTGTACACCTTATCGTTCTGTTTCGATAACCATTCGGCGTTGTTCTTGATGACGCTGAACGACTCGTTATTACTGACGCGATCTTTGCTGGCCTGGATAATAGGCTTGAGGTCGAGCCCATATCTCCAACTGGTATAATCGGCTTTCTGGATCTCATCCCAGGGCAGGGCGTCGGGATTGTTTTTTTCCCTTAGCGGCGAATATTCAAACACATCCGGCAACAGCACATCAGAGCTCACTCCCTTTAGCTGGGTGGAACCTCCGTTGATACGGTAAAATTTCTGGAGCGTGAGCTTGATCGTTCCCAGGTCGCTGTTAGGTTGCAGGATGCCCATGGTTTTATCCAGCCCGATATTGCGCTGAACGGTTCCCTTGCCATAGGTGGTCGTGCTGCCGATAATGACGCCGCGGTTATAATCCTGGATAGCGGCCGCAAAAATTTCGGAGGCCGACGCGCTGAACTCATTCACCATCACGCCCAACGGGCCGTCGTACAACACCGTCTTATCCCGGTCGCGGTAGATCTGGGGCTTGCCGTCGCGATCTTTCACCTGTACAATAGGGCCTTCTTCAATAAATAAACCCACCATCTGCACCACGTCGTATAACGAGCCGCCTCCGTTGTTGCGGAGATCCATGATGATGCCGTTTACTTTTTGTTCTTTGAGGCGAATGATCTCCTTTCTTACGTCCTCGGAGCAACGCGCGCCCTTAGGATCTTCAAAATCGGCGTAGAACTCGGGCAGGTAGATATAGCCGATCTTTCCTTTGGAATCGTTGATGATCGTACTGCGCGCAAATGTTTCATCCTGCACTATCTCATCGCGGATCAGGGAAACGGTTTTTAAAGAGCCGTCGGACTTCCTTAAATACAAACGCACTTCCGCGCCTTTTTTACCGCGGATGATCTTTACGGCGTCTTCTACCATAAAACCGGTAAGGTCTACCGGCTCCTCATTTCCCTGCCCCACTTTCAGTATAATATCTCCCGCGTTGACCTGTCCTGATTTCCAGGCGGGGCTGCCCGTGATCAGGGTAGCGATCTTAATATTTCCTTCTTCATCGCGCACCAGGGAGGCGCCGATGCCGAAAAACCTTCCGCTCATCTGTTCATCGAAATACCTTTTTTCGGGGGGAGGAAAGAAGGCGGTATGCGGATCCATGGTCTCGGTAATGGTATTTACATAATCATTGAATGCGTCGTCCTTATCGAACCTGATCTTCAGGCGGCTGAAACTCCTGTCCATGATCTTCAGCACCCTTCCGCGGGCTTCTTCTTCCAGCTGGGCGTCGGTTTTAGGCGGCTGCCCGTCTTTCGATTTGTTTTTATTACGGATCTCCAGCAGGTCGGCATACCTTTCCAGCGTCAGGTATTTCATCCGTTTTCTCCAGGCTTCTTCTTTCTCTTTCAGCGATGTGGGAAAGCTGATCTGCTCGGGGTTAAAGCTCACCGATTCCACAACGGTAAAATCAAAGGGCTTGGAAAGATATATCTTGTACATGGACTCGGCTTCCTCTATCCGGCTTTTATAAACAACGCCGACCGCGGGCACAAATTCAACATTTCCTCCTAATATTTCATCGTCTAACCGCGTTTCAAATTTCCGCAATGCGTCAATATCCGACTTAAGGAAAATGTTTTTAAGCGGATCTATTTTTTCGGCCAGGTATTTCTGGAAGATATCTTTTGAAAAATTATCGTCGATCTTTTTCGGGCTGTAATGTATCTGGGATAACATCTCCCCGATATTGTGCAGGATCCGCTCCTCCTTGGTAGGCGGGTTTCCGCCGGCCAATCCCAATGACCTGAAAGCCACGATCAAACCTGCGCACAAGAATAATAAAACAACGGGTAGCGATTTTCTGCTCAACATATATTGTAATGCTTTGGTCATTGATCCAAAAATAACGATTTAATAAATGGGTTGTTGTTTTGCCATTTCAAATTAACAAAGGTTACGCTATAAAATACATGAACGGCAACAGCATAAAAAATCCCGGACCAGCAAGCTGCTCCGGGATGTAAGGGGTGACTGATGGGGCTCGAACCCACGACCCTCAGAACCACAATCTGATGCTCTAACCAACTGAGCTACAATCACCGTTCGGACGGCGAAATTAGGAAAAAACATTTTCGTTACAAAAGAAGAACTATAATTTTCCTTGCCGCTTATTTAAACTTTCTTTGCATCTTTTAAAAGCAGCAAATGAACGGATGGACAATGAACGGGTGGATATGGGCCATGCCATTGGTTGCTGCATTTGCAGGCTGGGCGCTGGGCAGATTATTTCTTTTTTGTTTATTCCATCCTGCTCAGCCGGTAAATATCCTGGGATTCAGGATACAAGGGTTTGTCCCGCGCAGGCAGGACCGGATCGCCGCCGGCATCGGCAGGCTGGCGGGGCGGCAAACGGATATCTTGAAAGACAGCCTTTCCTCGATTGACCAAGCTTCCGGCAGGGAAGCTCTTTTCCCCTTTCTTGAATCGCATATCGACCATTTCCTTCGCCACAAGCTGGGAAGGGAGATGCCCATGATCGGTATGTTCATAGGCGATAAAACCATCGACGCGCTAAAGGATATTTTTATGAAGGAACTTGAAGAAGTATTTCCCCAGGCGATGGAACGTTACCTCGAAAGCCTGCCGGATCATTTGGATATTGAGCGGATGATCAGGCAAAAGATCAGCGCTATCCCGCCTGCCCGCCTCGAATCCTATGCCTGCCAGCTCATGGGCGGCGCATCCAGAAGCATAAGCCTGCTAACGGCTGCCGTCGGCCTGGTCGTCGGCCTGCTATATTTAACATTCATTTGTATATCTAATTTTTAGATGAGCGCAAGTTTAAACGTTCATTCAGCATCATATTTGCTTATGCCAGGCCGTTCAAGGAGGCATCAACCCGGAATTTATCTATTAGAAACAAGTAAACGATCTATGACCAAGTATTTTTTTTTCGCCCTGAGCATATTGCTGACAGTCTCCGTATCCGGCCAGGCGCCGACAGGACCCCGCGGCGGCGGGGTCAATCGCGGTAATAATCCCCAGATGAATATCGGAAGGTTTTATGGACGCGTCGTGGACGAAAAAACCGGAAAAGGCGTTGACGCGGCATCCGTGCAGCTTATGCTTACCCGTATCGATCCCCGGACAAACGAAAAAAAGGATTCCCTGGTCGGGGGCATGCTTACCCGCAGGTCGGGCGAGTTTACCCTCGAAAACCTCCCGCTGGCCGGCAAGTTTACCCTTACCATTACGGCTATTGGCTATAAAACCCTGGAGCAAAACATATCTTTCGATATCCAGTTGGGGCCGGGAGCGGATATGAGCAAGGCAATGGCAGCTTCCGATAAGGACCTGGGCAATATCAAGATGGAACAGGATGCGCAGACGCTGGAAGCGGTAACCGTATCCGCTTCCAAACCGCTGATGCAAATGGGGATCGACCGTAAGATCTTCAACGTAGAAAAAAACATCAATTCCACCGGCGGCACCGCCGTGGACATCATGCGGAACATTCCCTCGTTAAACGTGGATATCGACGGCAATATCACCCTGAGAAATGCCTCGCCGCAGATCTTCGTGGACGGCAGGCCCACTACGCTTTCCCTGGACCAGATCCCGGCAGACGCCATCGAAAGCGTGGAGCTGATCACCAACCCTTCGGCTAAGTTCGACGCCAGCGGCGGGCAATCAGGCATCCTGAACGTGGTGCTGAAAAAGAACCGTAAAGTGGGCTACAATGGCGGCATCAGGGCCGGAATAGATTCCCGCGCCAGGTTTAACCTGGGCGGCGATATCAACGTAAGGCAGGGCAAAATAAACGCTTTTGCCAGCGCCTTTCTCAACCAGCGCAAATCCAAGAACTGGGGCGAAACAAACCGCAACAGCCTGATAGATAAGTCTACCACCTTTCAGCAAAACGAGGGCGTCATGAACGGCGGCTTTGGTTTTACCCGCTTTGGCCTGGATTATTTCATGAATAACCGCAATACCCTGACCATCAGCCAGAACATTTCAGGAGGTAATTTTAACCCGACCAACTACAATTCGCTGATCTACGGCAGCAGCGATCCGAACGATAATTATTTTGAATCGCAGTACCGTAATACCATTGGTAAACATACTTTCAGGAATTATGGGACCTCCCTGGCGTATAAACATATTTTCGCCCAACCGGGCAAGGAACTGACGGCGGATATTACCTATAACCGGAGCAAAAGCTCCAATCTTTCAGACATCTATATCCGCTCGTTCAACGACCCGGAACTGCAAAACCCTAAGTTCCCCGAACAACTGCAGCAGATCACCGGCAAGGGGAACAACCGCCAGTTCGTTGCCCAGACGGATTATGTGAACCCGATCAATGAAAACATGAAATGGGAAGGGGGGTTGAGAGCGCAGGTCAGGACCTTTGAAAGCAACCAGATGAATTTCCTGAACAACATTCCGCAAACGGCCTTAAACAATGAGTTTTCCTATACCGATTACGTGTTTGCCGCTTACGGGATCTTCTCCCAGAAAGTAAAGGATGGTTTCAGCTACCAGGCGGGCCTCCGGGCGGAGAGCTCAAAATATGACGGCGAACAACTGGGAAAAGCCCATTATGCCAATAGTTTCCCGGTCAGCCTTTTCCCCAGCATCTTCCTGAACAAATCGATTGGCGATAAACAGGATATCCAGCTGAATTATAGCCGGAAGATCAATCGCCCGAATTTCTTCCAGTTGATGCCCAACACGGATTTCTCCGATACGCTGAACCTGCAAACCGGCAATCCGGGGCTGACCCCCGAATTTACCCACTCGCTGGAGCTTTCTTACCAGAAAACCTATGGAGAAAAAAACAATACTTTTTTAGCGACGCTTTTCGGGAAATACATCACCAACCAGATCGCCAGGTACCAGAGCCTGAGGCCGGTCGCCGACACCGTAGCTTTCGTGTCTTCCTGGATCAATGCCAATACGGCTTATGCGGCAGGCGTGGAACTTATTTTCCGGAACACGATCGCCAGCTGGTGGGAGCTGAACCTGAACACCAACCTGTACTATTCAAAGATCAATGGCAGCAATGTAGTAGCAGATCTTGAAAATGAACGCGTTAGTTCTTTCAGCAAACTCAACAATACCTTTAAGTTCGGCAAGGGCTGGAGCCTGCAGCTCAGCGGCGAATACCAGTCTAAAAGCGCATTGCCGGTATCCACTTCCAATAGCAGCGACGGAGGCGGAGGCCGGGGATGGATGGGGGGACCGCCCTCTACCAGCCAGGGATATATCAACGCCAATTATGGCGCGGATATCGGTTTAAGAAAGGATTTCAAGATCAAAAACAACCAGGCTTCCCTGTCGGCCAGCATGAACGATATTTTCCGCACCAGGCGTTATTCGGTGCATTCCGAATCCATATCCTTTATCCAGGATGAATGGAGAAGAAGGGATCCGCGCATCGTCAGGTTAAACTTTAACTATCGTTTCGGCAAACTGGACAGAGCGCTTTTTAAACGCAAAAACACGCGTAGCGAGGGAGGAGATAATATGCAGGGGGGCATGGAAAACCTTTAGGCCGTACAAAGCGTTAGAGCTGAAACAGGCCGCTACATTCAATATTATGCGATTAAAGGGAAAAAGCCCCGGCTAAAGCCGCAACAGAGTAGCCGCCCCGTATAGCGCTAATTTTTTAATTTCGCCGTTATATATTAAACTTGCACGCCAAGCAACCTATTTTAAACCAGCTTGATAACAGTATGGCTAAGAATTTATTGATAGTGGAGTCTCCTGCGAAAGCCAAAACCATTGAAAAGATCCTTGGTGAAGATTTCGAGGTAAAGAGTTGTTATGGGCATATCAGGGATCTCAAAAAAGAAGAGATGGGGATTGATATTAATAATAATTATCAACCAACCTATATCATCCCTGAGGATAAGGAGAAAGTGGTGAAAGAACTGAGGCAGCTCTCTAAAAAATCGTCCCAGGTATGGCTGGCAACGGATGAGGACCGCGAAGGGGAAGCCATCAGCTGGCATCTGTGCGAGGTATTGGGACTGGATCCGGCCACCACCAAGCGAATCATTTTCCACGAGATCACCAAACCCGCTATTAAATCGGCCGTGGAGAACCCCCGCACGGTAGACATGAACCTGGTGGACGCCCAGCAGGCGCGCAGGATACTCGACCGCGTCGTGGGATTTGAGCTTTCGCCCGTTCTCTGGCGGAAGATGAGCATGAAGAACAACCTCAGCGCCGGAAGGGTGCAGAGCGTAGCGGTAAGGATCATTGCCGAAAG
>JAEUVR010000289.1 GCA_016786785.1 Chitinophagaceae bacterium | reverse complement strand
CTAATGACCGAGCTGGGAAGAATCGTAAACCCTCCGGCTATTGCGCCGCTTCCTTTAATAAACGATCTACGCGTCATGCGTTTTGAATCACTCATCATGTGTATACAAATTGTTTAATTTAGATAAAGTATAGTATGGCTTCCTATCAGGCTTATCAACAGCATCCATATCCGGCATATTGTTTTCTGCGCTACCCTTGTGTGGGCGCATCATTGGCATTCCGAATAAAATCATCTCTTGTTAATGCTTCAATAGCCCGGATTCTGAATCAGTTTTGGGTTGGCGTCCATGGCTTCTGTAGGGATAGGGAACAGCAGGCATTTTTGGGGGCTTGGTCCTCTCCACCCCGGGACGCCGTTCAGGTATGTTCCAAAACGGATCATATCCTGGCGGGAAGTCATTTCCCATGCAAGCTCAAACCTTCTCTCCTGGTATATATCATTTAATACAACCGATGATTTAAGCTTGGAAGGATCATCAAACGCTCTTTTCCTGATCTCATTTACCAGGCGGGTCGCTTCGACATTATCGCCGCCGTTGCGCACCAGCGCTTCGGCCTTCATCAAATAAATATCGGCGAGCCTGAAGATGGCAAAATCGTTCTGCGACTGTCCGCTAAGCCCTTTTTCAAATTCCCATTTCGCGATCCTGGCGCCTTCTTCCTGTTCTACCTGGCCCCATCCATCCGCATCTATGGCATATTTCATGGTTACGTCGACGGTATGGATCAGGGGACGTCCATGAGCGGTGATCAGGATTTCGCCGGTTGCAGGATCGCGCATGGGGCCGGTGAGGAACGACCATTTAAGGCGCTTATCTTCCGGATCAAAGGCTTTTACATAGTCCGGCATGGCGCATACCATGTTCCATCCCGAGATATTCAGGCCTAATGCAATAGGGTCGAGGTAATGCAAAGTCATTTGCGCTACGTAGTTTCCTCCGTCGGCAGTGCTGAAAACGACCGGGAATATGATCTCCCTGGAACTCTCGTTATGCACGGCAAAATTAATCTTCCAGTCCGGTTCCAATACATAGTTAAGACTCATCACCTGGTTGCAGGCGTCTATGCACTCCTGCCATTTCTCCCCGCCATCGGGGTTCCAGACCATGGCATTCAGGTACATCTTGGCGAGAAGGGTATATACAAATCCTTTTGTCACCTTGCCATAGCTTTCAGCAGAAACATCGCTTCTGACCTTATCCTTTATATCATTCAGCTCTGACAGCACAAATTCGTAAACCTCTTTGCGGGTTTTTGTTTCTGGAAGGTTCAAGTCGTTGAAGTCTGTAACAATAGGAACGTTCCCGTAGTAATCGAGAAGCATATAATACCAATAAGCCCTGACGCCTTTTATTTCTGCAAGCGCTTGTTCTTTATTGATAATATCGCTTTCTTCCACGATATTCAATATTTTATTGCAGACGCCGATATTTTTATAGGACATCGTAAAAGCTATACCTATATAAGACTGGGGCGTCCAGGTATGCTGGGTCATTTCCTTGCCCCAGCCGCCTTCCCATCCGTCGCCGCCTTTGCGCGTTGGGTTCATGGCCATATCGGAAGTGAACTCGCTTATGGAGAAATAATAGTCGTTCGTATTCCATACGTCCTTCAATGTTCTGTAAACAGGACCTATCAGGGCGTTGATCTGTTGGGTAGTGTTTCCAAACTGGTCTACCGGTATCTTATCATATACTTCCTCGTCGAGCTTTGTGCAACCTGTGGACATCCCGATGAGAAAGAAGATGCAGAGGATCAGAGAAAGATTTATATTTTTCATCATGAAGATTTTAATACATTTAAGAAGATCTTGCTTTAGCGTTTTAGAATCCCAGGTTAACTCCCAAAGAATAGGTCCTCGATTTCGGATAATAATCCCTTCCCTCCACGCCGGGCGCCAATCCCGACATATCCACTTCCGGATCAACGCCGTTGTATTTGGTGATCACAAAAAGATTCTGCGCCGACAAGTAAGCCCTGAGCCTTTGAATACCCAATGAAGATTTCTTAATATCAAAATTATACGCAATAGCGGCGTTGTCGAGGCGCAGGAACGATCCCTTTTCTATATAAAAGCTGTTGAGCTTAGGGTTTTCATTCAACCCCAGCGTCAGCGCCTCATGCAGCACGTTAGCCCCCGGCAGCCATTGCGTGGTGGCATAAGCCAACCGGGAATAGTTAAGCACATCGTTCCCGTATACGCCTCTCATAAAGAAGTTGAGATCCCATCCTTTATACGCGAATGTATTGGAAAAACCATAGGTCAGCTTTGGCTGCGCAGAGCCAACATAGGTCCTGTCTTCTGTCGTAAGCCCGGGAACCCCGTCGACCATATCGTCAATAATATAGTTTCCCGACGCGTCTAATCCCTTGCCTACCCACATATAAAAGGAGCCTACATCTCTTCCTTCTTCAATGATCGAGGTCGTATTCACGGAACCGCCCCGTATAAAAGCATCGCCTGTTTTGATCGATTTCGTTTGAAAGACGTCGTTAGAAAGGCTAAGTATCTTATTGGTATTATGCGCGAGATTCGCTGAAATATTCCATCGAAAATCATTTTTGCGGATAACGTCAACGCTGACCATGGCTTCTATGCCCTTATTGGACATTGCGCCCACATTCGCGATCATGGTAGGTATAAAATAAGGCGGGATGGGAACATTATAAGTATACAACAGATCTTCTGTCTTCTTGTCATAATATTCAACTGTGCCGCTCACGCGATTATCGAACAGGGTAAAGTCGACTCCGACATTAAACATGGAAGTTTCTTCCCATTTGAGATCGGGGTTGGCATTCTGGCTGATGCTATACGACTGATACCAGTTGCCATTATCATAGTACTGACCGGATCCGCTATACAGCAATAAAGACTGATAGGGCTGAACGCCTTCCTGGTTGCCCGATTTTCCGTATCCTACTCTTAACTTCAGCACGTTCAAAAAATCTTTCTGGCTCAGGAACGATTCTTCGGATAAGATCCATGCGGCGGATATAGACGGGAACGTGCCCCATTTATGATTCGCGCCAAACTTTGAGGAACCGTCGCGACGAACAGATCCCGTTAATACGTACCTATCTTTCAGCATATAATTTACCCTGCCGAAAAAAGAGATCAGCTTGTTCATATTAGCGCCGGACCAGACA
>JAEUVR010000269.1 GCA_016786785.1 Chitinophagaceae bacterium | reverse complement strand
GCCCTTGGCGTCGTCCGTATCATAGATCGTAAAATTGGAGGGGTAGCCCAGTCGCGGCGCCTCTGTCCTTAATATCCTGGCAAATACGCTGTGAAAAGTGCCTATGTACAGGTTCCTGGCGTCGGCATTTCCCAATACGCGCTCGATGCGTTCCTTCATTTCCTTTGCCGCCTTATTGGTAAAGGTCAGTGCGAGTATATTAAAGGAATCTATGCCGTGATGCGCCATCAGGTGAGCTATACGGGTGGTCAATACCTTTGTTTTACCGCTGCCTGCGCCCGCCACGATCATTAAAGGGCCGTCTTTATGCAGCACGGCTTCGCGCTGTTGTTCATTCAACCCGTTCAGGTACTCTTGCATGCCTGCAATTTACGAAATCGCCTGTATCGCTACATCATTGCCATAAAATACAAATCGGCGCCGCATAAAGATTTTCGCCAAAAGGCACAACATCCTTACCTGAATACAAAACGACGCCCCCGATAAATTCTTTTTTATTCAATTCGGCAAATAGCCTGATACCCTTAAAATCCTGCATCGTAACGGTCTCCGATTTTTTAACCTCAATGGCAAAAAGCGATCCGTCGGGTTTTTCCAGAATAAAATCAACCTCTTTTCCGTCGCTTGTTCTAAAATGCAAAAGCTGCGCTTTCGTATCTGAAAAACTAAGTAATTTTTTCAGCTCGGTAGCGACATAATTCTCCAAAATATGGCCAAATAATTCAGGTCTGTTCAATTCAATATCTTCCAAATTCCAATCCAGCATGTGGCAAAGCATAAGGCTGTCGCTTAAAAACCCTTTTGACGATTTGACCATCCGCTTGCCTATATTTCTATACCAGGGTTCAACGTCAAAATTCAAAAACATCATTTTTAATATATTCCTGTAGAATTTGGCGGTAACAGGATTCAATCCGATATCTCGCGCGATATCTGCGTCATTGATAAGATTACCCGAACGCGTTGCCAGTACGCGAAGGAGGTTTGGTAAGACGGATATTTTTTCGAGATCGGCGATCATCCGGACATCACGCTGTAAAATTGTTGTGAGATAACCATCAAACCATATCCGACGTTCATTTTCATCTTTATTAATAATTTCAGGGAATGTTGCCAGCTTTATTGCCTGGGAAACGGATAGGCCGCGATCGGCAATCTGTTTAAAATCCAGGTTCAACAGTTTCTCTAACCCATTTCCTTTTCCCTGAGAAGCTTCTGCCGTACAAAACGGATAAAGCGTTAATACGGTCATACGCCCAACCAAAGCATCAGATAGCTGGGGCAATGCAAGGATACTAGCCGAGCCCGTTAGTAAATACCTGCCATTAGCGCCTGCCTTATCGGTCAGTCGCAATTCATCCACAACAACTTTCAGGTTTCTGAACAATTCGGGAACAAGCTGCACTTCATCTATGACCAGGCTTTCTTTATAGTTTCTCAGAAAGGCTTCAGGAGCAGATGCGGCGGCGGCCATTTGAGTGGGTCTGTCAAAGGATATATAAGTCGCGGGAACTTCTTTTGTTCCGATGAGCTCCAAATTGTCTTGAACAAGCGTGCTTTTGCCGGATTGCCTGGCGCCATTTAGAAAAACCACAGGACTTACCTGTAAAGAAGCCAGGAGCTGCTTTTTGACAAATCGGGGTAAGGTTTTCATCTATCTCCTCTTTTCGCAAAAATAAAGATAAGCTTTAGAAAATCTAAATCCATAATTTATTTTTACAAAATCCTAGATCGTTTAGGCTTAATCATGTTATAATTAATTGAAAAACAATATATTAATTCTTTTGTTGTCTTATTTACCGGCGGAATGGGGTATAACGGAGCCCGCCTCATAAAAACAGATCGGGCATCAGGTCCTGGTCGGGGTCGACCGCATAAGGGGTAAAATCGGTTATCCCGTTTTTTTGCAATACCTCCTCGTCGGAAAAGAAATTGCCCGTGCATACCGCCGAGGGCGATTTAAGGATATAAAATGCGGCGTCTGCAACAATTTCGGGTTTGCGGCTCCGTCGGATAAGCGCATCTCCTCCTAATATATTCTGAACGGCCGCCGTAGCAATGGTGGTCATGGGCCAGAGGGCATTGACCGCAATATGCCAGGGCTTCAGCTCTTCGGCCAGCCCAAGGGCTACCATGCTCATTCCGTATTTACTCATGGTGTATCCAAGATGACGGGAGAACCATTTCGGGTCCATATTGAGGGGCGGAGACAGGTTCAGTATATGCGGGTTGGCGGCTTTTTTCAGGTGGGGGATACAGGCCTGGCTCATCAAAAATGTTCCCCGGACATTGATGTTTTGCATCAGATCGAACCGTTTCGGCTCCAGCGCCTCTGTTACAGACAGGTTGATCGCACTGGCATTATTGATCAATACGTCTATCCCTCCAAAACGATCGACCGTTTTCTCTACCAGCCGGAGGATCTCTTCATGATGGCGGATATCCGTTTGAACGGGTAGCACGGCCCCCGGCCCGACCTTATCGATCTCTTCAGCAGCCGTATAGATCGTCCCTTCCAGGTTAGGCTGCGGCTCCACGGTTTTAGCGGCTATCACAATATTAGCGCCCTCCCTTGCGAGCCTGAGGGCAATGGCCTTGCCTATGCCGCGGCTTCCCCCGGTGACCAGTATTGTTTTATCCCGGAATTCCATAAAGTGAATATAACACCTTTATATCTTATGAAAATCAATTCTCTGTAAAGCCAGACGCGTAATTGCACGAAGCGCGAAATGGTATTTTTTCTATTATGGCAGTAATTGATGAACCCGTTAAATCAAGCACAAATGCGCTTGCAGCAGCTTAAACGCCGTATTATGTTTGTACCCGATAATTGAATGAAGCACGAAATCCTAAGATCCAAAATCCAGAAAAACCAATCCAATCCAATTGTCCAGAAAATCCATTATTTCGGGATCATTCAACGAATCGACAATGTCCAATGTCCAGAATCCAGTGAGAAACCTTAGAATTTGTACCTATTGATGGCCAAGTGAAAGTTAAGGTTGTACAAAGTTTTTGAACAGCTCCCAATTGGGGGCTGTTTTATTTCCATTTTACTGCAGTATACCATCGCCGGAAGTGAGCACCACGCCGGTAATATTAAAAATATTATACCAGCTGAAATTCTGCGCGGCTTTGAGCCCCTTTCCATAAATGGTCTTATCGGGTTGATAGATGCGCACCGGCTTATCGGTATAAAACTCCTGGGTATTCTGGTCCCACCAGAGCTCATCGGTGCGCAGGGTATCGCCCTTGAGAATATTGACCACTTCCACGCTGTCCCTTAAAAACACCTTGCTCTCTGATTCATTGTACCTGGCATATTCGGCGTCGACAATACTTTCGATAACGGAAGAATCATTATAAAAATCCACATGGAGCGACTGGGGAAATTCCACATAGGGGGTGTCCGCCTGGAAGCGGGTCATTATGGGAGCGGTCAGCTTAGCCTTCATCTTGCCGCTCTGGCTCATATAAGTAGTGACGCCTTTAAAATCTTCTACCGTGATCTTTTGCCTGAACAGCTCATCCACCTGCTTAACATCATTCTCACAGGAACCAACAACAAGAAAGCTAACCAAAAGAACGGCCAGGTATGCTACGCGTTGTCTGGTTAAAACATTAATCATATTGTTTCTTGATAAACCAAATATCGCTCAGAGACAATCCGACCGAGATCCTTAAGAAATTCTCGCGGATAATATTAAGGTTATTCCCTCTCTGCCCAAATTCAATAGCGGTATTGATCACGCTGTATTGGTTGGAATAGTTGGCCCTCCGCATCGGGAACGCGGCGCCAAAACTCACGGTCCACGCCGGAAGATCATCATTCACCCGGATATAATCCCGTCCGTAAGAAAACCCTGCGCGGTAACTTACACGGCTCCAGTAACTCTTTGCGCTCATGGCATTCGGGATAATCTGCCCCCCGAAATGAAGCTTCCAGGAATCCTGTACGGAGTCTTTTTCATTGAAGAATGTGTATTCCGACCATTTAGCGGTGGAAAAATCCATTCCTATCATCCATTTATCATGCTTATTAAACAACAATCCGCCGCCATAAGACGCAGGTTTGATCACTTTGCCGGAGACCTCATGGATATAAACGCTGTCGATACGCAGATTACCTCTTTCTGAAGCTGAATATGTTTCGATCTCCACATCTTTTGTGCCGTTGAACTCGCGTTTCAGATTCCCGTAGGCGCCAAACTGCAATGAAGAGGCCTTGCTGAGTTTCAGATTATATTGAATACCGCCCTGCAAAAACAGCCCGCCGTAGCTGGCATGCGTCCTGGAAGAAGACGGGTAATAAAGGACATCTATAGAATCAGGGATAAAATGCCTTTCCGCCGAATATTCCTTTGTTCCGAACATATACCCTGCATTGATGCCTATGCTGAAACTTTTAATGGAAACCCCTGTGCCGGCAAATACCTCGTAAGCGCCGCCATTGCCTTCAAACAACGTATTTACGCTGTCGATACCCGGCAGCCTTTCCCTCCGTTCCAGCTTATAATTGATCCGGGTAACCGGGTTCAACCCCAGGTTCATCCCCCAGTTTCCTTTTTTACTTAAGGGAAAGCCCAATTGCAGATAGGAGATCGTCGGGCTGGAAGAGGAGAATTTCCGGGGTGGATCTATCACCCTTAAGGTCCTGGAATCCAACTCCACGCCGAAGTCGAAAGTCGTCAGCCGGAGTTTTGAATAGGAGGCAGGGTTCTGGAAATTGATCGATTGATAATCGTAATAGGCGGCAGACACACCGCCCATTCCGCGGGTGATGATGTTATTTTGAGGCAGCTCATCGCCAAGGCCATACCTCGAATAAGGAGAGTTCTCCGTTTGCGCCTGCAGAAGCGAAATCCCCGCTAAAACAGCAATTCCTAGTAGCTTTATTTTTTTATACATTCTTATACATTATTGAGCTCGCTGATAGCGTACAGGCCTTTAAAGATTAAGTTAGGGTCTGCAAATATCTTATTTTTAAGGTGGCGTACAAAATGGGCCGAATCGCCCCCTGTTAATAGTACGTTAAGGTTCGTATATCTTTCTGCATAAGCGTCTATAATTCCATCAATTTCCTTAGCCATTCCCAGGAGCACGCCGCTCAAAATATTGGTGCGGGTATCATAACCAGAGAGCGGAAAGTTCCAGTCTTTTTTAACCAATGGCAACTTCGCGGTAAATGTTTCGAGCGACCTGAACCGAATCTCCATTCCGGGTGAAATGCTGCCGCCCAGGAATTCCCCGTGTTTGTTGATAAAATTATAGGTGATGCAGGTGCCCAGCCCGATAGCCAGCGAATGGCTCCCCGGAAAGATCGCCGAAGCCGCGGATACAATAGCAAGCCGGTCGGCCCCGATGGTTTCGGGTTTCGACACCGGCGTGGTAACCGGCGTTTTAGAATGATGGTTGAGGATATGAAAGCGGGTATGCTCCGACAATACGGCTTCCATAACCGGGTTATGGTCGATCACCGACGACAAGATGGACCGGGAAGGCGCATACTGTTTTATCAGCCCAAGTATGGTCTGTTCATCGTCGTTGTCGAGAGTAATTACCTTCTCCAGCGCCGGCCCCCTGAAAACGGCGCATTTTAAGCGGGTATTGCCAAAATCAAAACATATCGTTGTTATCATGGCTGATTGCAATAATTATTTTTATCCTTGCAGAAGGCGGCGCCAATAACCGGCGCAATGCCGTTCAGGTTATTAAAAACAGAAATAATGCCCGCCGCAAGCAAAAGCGAAACAGGCGGCAACGACCATTTTACGGCTTTTTTATTAAAAAATTTCGGCATTATCAGAGGGAATCAATGTTAAGGTCAAGAGAAGAAAGATTTCTGAAATGGCCGTTTAGCTTTACCCTTTGTTTCAACTGCTCCATTCCCGCCAGCATGGGCAATACTTTCCGAAGATGCCGTTTCAGGTATTCCTGCCGCTGGAGTTCGCTGAACAGCCCCATGAACTCATATTCCTGTTCCAGTGAAAGCCCCGCATGATGGGCAATATCGTATGTGCTCAACAGCGGGTCGGGTTTCCCGAAATCCTTATGGATATTGAGCAGGCGGTGCACTTCTTTGATGCCCTTCATAATAGCGTCAACAAGCTTTGGACGCCCGTCATTTTCCTTGTTATCGGGATAATGGACAATGGCTCCGCTATACAATTTATCCGGAACCGCCTTGATCAGCTCCAATATGCGGAATATCTTTATCGCCCGGATATTG
>JAEUVR010000250.1 GCA_016786785.1 Chitinophagaceae bacterium | reverse complement strand
GCTTGTTCAGCCATCCGTAAAAAAACAGGTAAAATTTGTCTATAAAAGATTGTTAATTAAGGAGATGCCGCTCTCTTGCCATGCTATTCCGCGGTATGAAACATCAAAATAGAAATAAAATTGCGTAACTCATAGCCCGGCGGAAAAAACAATCAAAATACCCTGAATATTGTTGCCGCAACCATACCCGCCGTTTCCGTCCTCAACCGGGAATTTCCCAGGGAAACGGCGTCAAAGCGGCGCTCGGCAGCCTGCCGGAGCTCCGAAGGAGTAAAATCGCCTTCGGGGCCGATAAGAATGATATGAGAAGCAAGAGCGTTATTAAACAGGTCGGACAGGTTTCTCCTTTTCTCTTCCATACAATGGGCAATAAATTTCTGTTCCTGCGCAGCTTCTGAAATAACCGTTACAAAAGAAGATGCGGGAAGAAGTTCGGGTAGCCAAACCTGTTGGCTCTGGAGCATAGCGCTGATGCAGATATTGATGTAACGCTCGCGACGAAAATGTTGTTTTTCCGTTCTCTCGCAGAGTATGGGAATAATGGAAGCGATCCCCAATTCGGAAGCTTTTTCGAGGAACCATTCAAAACGGCTGCTGTTTTTCACAAGGGAAATGGCAATAGTAGCAAGGCTGCCCTGCCGGGGAATAAACTGAACATCCAGGGCCCTCACGCGGCAATATTTTTTCCGCGCTTCCGTAATCTCTGCTTCCGCAAGCTGGCCCTTTCCGTCGGTCAGGCGTAACCGACGCCCTTCCGTCATCCGAAGCGCCTGTACCGCATGCCTGGCATTATCCTCGTCAAGCAAAACCTCTTCGTTTACTTCGGGCGTCTTTGGAACGAAAAAAAATGGAAGATCCATAGCGTGCTTAAAGCCTGCCGGGGCTATCCATACCGGCAGTACCCTTCCCTTTGAATATTAATGATAAAATCAACAAGTCTTTGGTTTAGAATGGAGGCTCTTCCTCGTCCATAGGCAGGTCGTTCATCCTGCTGCCCGTCTGGATATACAGTTTGGCGCTTCCCTGGTCGCCCGCGTCATTGCCGGGAACCGGCTTCCAGTTTCCTCTTGGCATACCGCCCATGGCGTTAAAATCATCGTCATCCATTTCCATGAACTTCTGGATATGCAGCAACGCTTTCAGTTTAACATTGTCTAAGGATCCGTTCCTGTGTTTGGCAATACGCACATGAGTTTCTCCCTTATTGCTTTCCCCGAATTCGTTAGAAGTGATATCATAATATTCGGGCCGGTAGAGGAACATCACCATATCCGCATCCTGTTCAATAGCGCCCGATTCGCGAAGATCGCTGAGCTGTGGGATTTTATTTCCTTCCTTTCTTTTTTCCACTTCGCGGCTTAACTGCGATAGCGCTATGATCGGCGCCTGTAATTCCTTGGCCAGACCCTTGAGATCTCGGGAGATCCTGCTGATCTCCTGCTCGCGGTTGCTGTTCCTGTCGCCCGTGCCGCTCATCAACTGCAGATAGTCGATAATGATAAGGCCTACATTGTGTTTGTTTTTGAGCCGGCGGCATTTCGCCCTGAGCTCAAATATGTTGAGCGCCGCGGTATCGTCGATAAATATCGGCGCCGCAGCCAGTTTTTGAATACCCCTGGCATACAATTGTTTCATCTCATACTCCTCAAGCCTTCCCCTGGCAATCTTTGCCAGTTCTATTTCGCTTTCTGCGCTCAGGATACGCTGTACCAATTGGCTTGAGCTCATTTCCAGGCTGAAAAACGCCACCGCAGTAGGTTTGGTGGGATGTAGCGCCGCATTGCGGGCCAGGTTAAGCGCAAATGCCGTTTTACCCACCGAAGGGCGAGCGGCAAGAATGATCAGGTCGGTCGCCTGCCATCCGTAGGTGATCCTGTCGAGGCTGTTGAATCCGCTGGGAACGCCGGTCACGTCCTCATTGCGGTTCCGCATGTCTTCAATACGTTTTACCGTTTTCACCAGCACAGAATCGATGCTGTCAAAGTTCTTGCGCAGGTGGTTGTTGGTGATCTCAAAAAGTTTTCCTTCGGCGTCGTCGAGCAGATCAAATACGTCGGCGCTATCTTCATAAGCGTCGCCGATGATCTCTCCGCTGATGCGGATCAGCTCCCTTTGAATGAATTTCTGGAGGATGATCCTCGAATGGATTTCTATATTAGCGGAGGAAACA
>JAEUVR010000248.1 GCA_016786785.1 Chitinophagaceae bacterium | reverse complement strand
GATGATTTTAAAACAAATTCGCCCAAACCTTTGTCCTACCATTGTTTTAAGTTACCTTTGCGCCTCCAAAAAATAGGGAGCCAGGCGGGAAAAAATTATTCTTACAATAATCTCCGGTCCTTACTCCAAAAATCTAAGTATGAATATTCGTAACATCGCCATTATTGCCCACGTAGACCACGGTAAGACTACCCTTGTCGACAAGATCCTGCATACCACCAAGACCTTCCGCGAGAACCAGGATACCGGGGAGCTGATCATGGATAACAATGACCTGGAAAGAGAAAGAGGGATCACCATTTTCAGTAAGAATGCGGCGGTTCAATACAAGGACATAAAGATCAATGTTATCGATACCCCCGGCCACTCTGATTTCGGAGGCGAGGTAGAGCGCGTATTAAAAATGGCTGATGGCGTGATATTGCTGGTAGATGCATTTGAAGGCCCTATGCCGCAGACAAGATTTGTGCTGCAAAAAGCCCTGCAACTGAACCTGAGGCCGATAGTGGTCATCAATAAGGTGGATAAGCCCAACTGCCGCCCCGATGAAGTGCATGACGCGGTATTTGAGCTTTTCTTTAATCTTGACGCCACAGAAGAGCAGCTGAACTTTCCCACCATTTACGGCTCTTCCAAGCAGGGATGGATGAATACTTCTTTAACGCCTTCGGACAGCATTTCTCCCCTGCTGGACACCATACTGGAATATGTTCCCGAACCCGAAGCTGGCGAAGGAACCCTGCAGATGCAGGTTACTTCGCTCGATTATTCTTCCTTTCTGGGAAGGATTGCCGTAGGTAAGGTGGCCAGGGGAAGCATTAAAGAAGGTCAAAACATTGCCCTGGTGCAGGTAGATGGCGTTAAGAGATCCAAGGTGAAGGAGCTGTACACCTTTGAGGGAATGGGTAAAAAGAAGGTTGCCGAAGTGAAAGCGGGAGATATCTGCGCGGTAGTCGGACTGGAAGATTTTAATATCGGAGATACCATTGCAGACGTGGATTTTCCTGAAGCGCTTCCCGTGATCAGCGTCGACGAGCCAACCATGAGCATGCTGTTCAGCATTAACAACTCGCCTTTCTTTGGAAAAGACGGAAAGTTCGTTACCTCGCGACACCTGCGGGACAGGCTGATGAAGGAAACGGAAAAAAACCTGGCGCTGAAAGTGGAAGACACAGATAGCGCCGATAGCTTCCTGGTCTATGGCCGCGGCATACTTCATCTGGGTATTCTTATTGAAACCATGCGGCGCGAAGGCTTTGAGCTGACCGTAGGGCAGCCCACGGTTATCGTCAAAACCATCGACGGCAAAAAACATGAACCATATGAAAACCTGGTGGTAGATGTTCCACAGGAATTCAGCGGCAAGGTAATAGACCTGGTAACGCAAAGAAAGGGCGAAATGCTGGTGATGGAAAGCAAGGGCGAGATGCAGCATCTTGAATTTGAAATTCCTTCCCGCGGCCTGATCGGGCTGCGCAGCAATATGCTCACCAATACGGCTGGCGAAGCGGTCATGGCTCATCGTTTTACCGAGTATAAGCCCTGGAAGGGCCAGATCCCCGGCAGAAACAACGGCGTACTGCTTTCCAAGAACCAGGATAAGACAACCGCTTATTCTATCGATAAATTACAGGACCGGGGTACCTTCTTTGTAGATCCGGGAGAGGATGTATATGCGGGGCAGATCATTGGCGAACATATCAAACCGGGCGACCTGGTGGTGAATGCTACCGAAGCCAAAAAGCTGACCAATCACCGGGCAAGCGGCGCCGACGACGCTGCGCGCATCGCGCCCAAGACCCTGATGACCCTTGAAGAGTGCATGGAATATATCCAGCAGGATGAATGTATTGAGGTAACGCCCAAGATAGTCCGGCTGCGCAAGGTGATCCTACAGGAAGAAGAAAGGAAAAAAGCCCAGAAATCAATGTCCGGCGCGAATGCCTGAAATATTCCCGGCGTATGAAATATAGTTTAAGCCTCCGGCAAAACGCCGGGGGTTTTTATTTAATACCCGGGTTGCGCCTATACGCAGCGCGAGCGTAATACTCCTGATCCCCGTTTGTTTCAATATCCATGATCCGGTCGTCCACCAGCCCGAACAGTATTTCATATTACCGAAAATCTGTCTTTACTTTACGCTAATCAATGAGCGGGAAAATCATGCGTTGGTTCACGAAAAAGAATATCCTATTTGGCGCCTTAATCCTATCGATCGTTACCATTCCTCTTGAAAACAACTGGAATAGCTGGGCGCTTGTTTTATTTTGTATCGCCGCCATCATTCAGCAACCCATTGCAGAAAGCATAAAAAGATTAAAGAACGACGGTTACTGGAAGATATCCGCCTTATTCTTTTTATGGCTTGTGACCACATGGTTCTGGGATACCAGCGGAGGCTTCTCTGAAAAATATGTTGAAGCAAATGCCATCTTTTTATTCGGGCCTATAGCAATGGCCGTTATTCCCAGGATATCGCCTGCGAGAATGATGCTTGCCATGCACGCCTTTATTGCCGCAATTGTAATAGTCTGTATTATCTGCCTCATTAAATCGACTATTGAATACCAGGAAACGCAGGATTACCGGTTTTTCTTTTATCATTATCTTGGAAACCAAATGGGCCTGAACGCCATTTATCTCTCTAATTATTGCATAGCGTGTATTATCTGGCTGCTCTATTATGCGTTTATTTATACGGGACCTAAAGTCTTTAAGTTGAATATCTACGTTAGCATTGGCATTTGCGTGTTTTTATTTTTGATGATGTTCTTCTTATCCTCAAAATTCAGCCTGGCTTTAATCACCCTGTTTCTCCTGTTAATGGTATTGTATATCGGCCGCAAAAGAAAATCTTTGATAAAAGCCGTCCTGATCTTAGGCCTTACAGGCATTGTGTCTGTCGTGCTGGTGAAAAACCTTCATTATTTAAACTGGAGGATAGCCGAAACCAAACTTAAACGCTATAGCGGATCGCAGGACGATCAAAATGGACTGGCTTTAAGGATCACCACCTGGACCACGGCTATCGAATTGATCAAGGAAAGGCCCTTATTGGGATACGGGCTTAAGGGAACGAACGATGCGCTGCTGGAAAAGTATATTGAGAAAAAGTTCAATATGGGGATCCCGGAAAGATATAATTCGCATAACCAGTTTCTTGAAATCACGTTAAAATCGGGGCTGATAGGGCTTTTGATCTTTCTTACGATGATGGGCGTATTGTTCTTTTCAGCGCTGAGAAGAGCCGATTTTTTATTGATGTTTACGCTAATACATTTTATTTTAGTGTCCCAGGTCGAAGGGACCTTGGAGGTGCAGCAGGAATTGACATTTTATACTTTTTTTCTTTTACTTTTTTATTATCATCCCATAAATCGATCCCTGAAAAAAGATGAAACAGGAAGCTCTTCCAAGCGTCTCTTTGGTCATAGCCACCTATAATTGGCCGGAAGCGCTGGAATTGTGCTTATTGAGCGTAATGAAGCAGGTCCATCCGCCAACGGAAATAATTATTGCGGACGACGGCTCCGCTGACGCGACAAAAGAATTGCTGATCGCTTATTCGGAAAAATGCGCTATCCCTATTCGCCATGTCTGGCAGCCCGACGAGGGATTCAGATTGGCGAAGATCCGCAACAAAGCAATAGCCGCCGCCGCCGGAGCGTATATCATCCAGATCGACGGCGATCTCTTGCTGCATCCCTGTTTTATAATAGATCATTTAAGCGCCGCCAAACCTGGTCATTTTATTGGCGGAAGCAGGGTGATCCTCGACAAGGAACGCACACGGGAATGCCTGGCGCAGCGACAATTTCAATTTTCCTTATTTAAAAAAGGCGTTAGAAATAAGCTCAACGGCCTGCGCTCACCTGTTATATCCAAGCTGATCGGAGCCCTTCGGAATGAGCGTGGCCTGTACAATTTGAGGGGATGCAATATCTCCTTCTGGAAGGCGGACTTTGTTGCGATAAATGGTTATAATGAATTGATAAGCGGATGGGGAAGAGAGGATACCGAGATGGTCATCAGGCTGTATAATAAAGGCGTCAAGCGCGTATATTTTAAACTTCAGGGCGTAGTATACCATTTATATCATCATGAGAACGATCGCAGCCGTCTCGCTAAAAATGATGAAGTAGTAAATACGGCGTTGACAAAACGATTGACCTGGTGTGAAATGGGCATTAACCAATATTTATAGCGATGCAACCGAAGCCTTTTTAGGCCCGAACGGTTCAAAAAGCAACCCAATACTTATAACGATCGCAGCTAAGGAGAGAGGTTGGCGCGTCTGGCAGGAGCGCAATGCCCTCTGGATACCAGGTATGAATAAGCCAATACGCGCGGCCTGATTCAGGATTTATGATTGTACTTACCTGCATTGTCTTTCCACCACCTGTACCCAATATAGGAGATGATCAATAATGGCGCGCTGGCCAGGTATAGAATACCGCCGTTCAAACCGCGGCCGGCATCCTCGCCAAGCTGCGATGCTGTTTTGGAACAGATAGAACATTGCGCCATGGTCAGGCTCGAAATCATCAATGAGTATAGGGTAATGGCCAGTATCCTTCCTGCTTTTTTCATGTTCCTGAACTTTTTGCAAAGTTAACCCTAAAAAGGAACATACGGTCGCTGCAAAGGATCTTTAACAGGCGCAGGCGCTCCTGTGGCGGCGTAAGCGAATGCCGGTAATCCCGCATGTTATGCCAATAAGTAAGAAAATATTTAAAAAGGTACATTTGTGAAGTTTAAATCGATTCATGACGAATTTCATTCCTATATTCCCCCTGGGCGTTATTCTTTATCCGCAGGAAAAAATGCATTTGCATATTTTTGAACCCCGCTATAAGCAGCTTATTGCGGAATGCCATGCGTTGCAAAAGCCTTTTGGTATTCCGGTGATATTAAATGACCGTTTGCAGGATATGGGCGCGCTGGCGGAGGTAACAGAGATCGTCAAAACGTATGAGACCGGCGAAATGGATATCAATATCCGGGCGATAAAGATATTCCGCATATTGGAGCTGATCAAGGCGGTTCCGGATAAATTGTATAGCGGAGCCATTGTCCATTATCCCGATAACAAGGAAAATGACGGGCGTCCAAAGCTTGTTGACGCTATTATGAA
>JAEUVR010000233.1 GCA_016786785.1 Chitinophagaceae bacterium | reverse complement strand
CGCCCGATCTCTTCGCGGGAGATCAGTTCAGGTATGCGGGCCGCTTCCTCCAGCGCTTCGTCGCCAAAAGCCAGCGAGAAGCCGTTCTCCATCAGGATCTGCTTCATTGCCAGATCGCTTTCATCCGAAGCGTCCATGATCTGGATCACTTCGCCGACGGGTTTTTTATTTTTTTGCCATTCTGTTATCCTTACTACTACCGTATCATTTTCGGTAGCGTTCATTGTTTTATCAATGGGAACGAATATATCCGGCATCGCCTTGTCGGTATCTGCGATAAAAAAGGCAAAATTGGCGCTCAGTTGCAGCTTACCGGGAAACTCCAGCTGTTTTCTTTTCAATACTTCCACGATCGCGCCCTGCTGCCTTCCGCGTTTTTTATGATCGTCGTTGAGCAACGCTCTTACCGTATCGCCATGAAGGGCGGTGTTAAAGTCGGCTGGTCGCACAAGAATGTCTTCGGGAGCGTCTGGCGTGATGATGAAGCCCATGCCGGCGCGGGAAACATCCAATACCCCGGTAACGAACCGATCCCCGCTATTTCCTGGTCTTCTTTTTTTTGTGTGTTTTTTAGGCGACATTAATCTTGTCATTTTTGTTCTTAAACCGGGCAATGAAAGTAGCGATTAAACTGCTAAACCTTTCTTCTTCCCCGAAAAGGAATTGTATTTGAATAGGAATGACATATACCGGCAGGCGCTCCAGCGATTCCTGGAACTTCATGAGCCTGACGGCGTCTTTTTCCGTGGTGAGAATGATCTTATTGGGAGCGGTTATGGCATTAAAGCGCTTACGTATCTCCTTCCAGTCGTCGATCGTAAAAATATGATGATCGTTATAGAGTATCTCGTAATAGGCGCCGGAATGATCCGACAGGTATTTTTTCAGCGGCCTGGGGTCGGCTACGCCGCTGATCAATAGCGCTTCCGTATGTTCATCGATCAGCATTTCTTTCTTGAATAGAATATGATAAGGATAACCATACTGAATAGACGTAAAGAAAATATGCTGATGGTCCAATACATTTAACTCCTTCGTTATCTCATTTTTTTCTGTTTCTGAAAGCCCGGGAGGGCATTTGGTAACGATGAGGATATCCGCTCTTGTATAACTGCCCGGCTGGTCGCGCAGGTCGCCGGTGGGCAGAAACCAATCCCGCGTAAAAAGATTATGATAATCCGTCAGCAAAATATTCAAGCCCGGTTTTATCGAGCGGTGTTGAAAGGAGTCGTCCAGGATAATGACCTGCGTTCCCGGTTTATCATGAAGCAATTGAGGAATAGCCGCCGCTCTTTCCTCTCCCACCGCTACGGCGACCTCGGGGAATTTTTTAAAGAACTGCATGGGTTCGTCGCCTATTTCAAGAGCGGTAGTCTGTTCATTCGCCAATGCATATCCTTTTGTTTTTCGTTTGTATCCCCTGCTCAGCACGGCCATTTTGTATTTTTTCATGAATTTTTTCAGTAGAAATTCCACCAGAGGGGATTTCCCCGTGCCGCCCACGGACAGGTTGCCGATACCGATCACCGGCATATTGAATGAGGAAGAATCATAAAGCCCGCTATCGAACAATTTATTTCTTATCCAGACGGTTAACGCGTAGAGCAACGAAAAGGGAAACAACAGCATCCTGATAGGCCTGAGTAGAGGAGCGTTAAAATTCATAGATACGCGTAGGGGTGATACAAAAATTTAAAGGTACGTCAAATTCATGGATGTCATCGAGGCGGTCAACCGGCTCGAAATACGAGAACCCGATCTTAACCATGTTGTTGCGGCAGCGGGAAAGATAACGATCATAATACCCCTTTCCATAGCCTACCCTATATCCTCTTGCATCGCAGGCAATAAGCGGAACGAATGCGATGTCAATATCCGTAGGAGAAAGAAGCTCTCCCGCAATAGGCTCAAGGATGCCATACCTGTTCTTGATAAATAAAGCGCCTTTTTTAAGGATGACCGCTTCCATATTCTTACTGGTTTCGGATATCCTGGGCCATGCCAACACAGCCATGGGCGATTGCTGAAGGAAAACCTCTTCTACCAACGATATGTCAAATTCGCTTTGTTCCGACAGCGCGCAATAGGAAAGCAGCCGCTTTCCCGGGATATCCAGCCCGGAGAACCTGTCCCTGATCAACAAGGCGTTCTCATTCCGTTCGATTTCGGATAGCGACATCCTTTTTCGGAGATATTCTTTACGTACATTTCCTTTGAGCATAAACAAATTGAACTGGTTTAATTACCATTAGGGTTATGCCCTATTTCAAATGCTCAACCAAATAAAGCCAGTCTCCTGATCTTCTCCGCCTGTTGTTGAATAAATACGCTATCCGGGTTAGCCGCATAAGGGATAGACGCAATGCGGGAATAGCCGCTCCATCTCACGATCTCCTCTTCATAATGCAAATAGCTGCCATTGAATATCCAGCCCAAAACAGGAATATTTTCCTGTCTGCATACCCTGGCGGTTAACAGGGAGTGATTAATGCTGCCCAGCGTATTCAGGCTGACCAATACCAGCGACGCTTCCAGCCTCTTCGCCAGATCCGGCATAAACTGGTCTTCATTCAATGGAACAAGCAATCCCCCGGCTCCTTCAATAATTAAATTACGATTATTATCCGGAACCTGGGCGGCGATTTTTTCAAGGTCGATCCGGATGCCTTCTTCCCGGGCTGCAATATGGGGAGAGGCGGGAAGTTTTAGCTTATACGTTTCGGGTTGTATGCGCTTATGCCCGTTAGTGATGACGCCCGCCACCCATTCGCTATCCGTGCCGTTATCATAGCCGGCCTGCACAGGTTTCCAATAGTCCGCCTCCAGCGCTTCCGCCAACACTGCCGAGACCAGCGTTTTCCCAATGCCGGTGCCCGTTCCGCTAACAAATATTCTTTTCATATATATACCATTCAGTGGCTATTCTTCAAAAATGATGCAAGCTTTGTCCCGGAAATACCGGGAACCGCGCAAGCTCGTAAAGCAGGTTATGGTTTATTGACGAAGATGCTGAATATAGTTGTTCCGTAATTCCTGGAACTGGCAAAATGAGGATACTTCGTATAGTTATTCCTGGGCGTATGTTCCAGGATCAGCCATCCCTTCTCGTTCAGCAGCTTTTTTTCAAATATCTTAACCGGGATATCGTCGATGGCCGTAAGCGCATAAGGCGGCCCTGCAAATATAAGATCGAATTTTTTTTCGCATTGCTGGATAAACCGGAACACTTCCGTTTTTACGACCTGGAAATTTTCCAGTTTCAGCTGCAGAGCGGTCTTTTTGATAAAATCATACATAGCGGGATCTTTTTCAACCACGGTACAATCCCGCGCGCCTCTCGAATACAGTTCATAGCTGATGCTGCCTGTGCCGCCGAACAGGTCGCAGGTTTTAAGAGCGCCGATGTCGAGGTTGTTTTCGATGATATTAAATAGTCCTTCTTTGGCAATATCTGTGGTGGGCCGGGTATAGGGCATTTTATTAGGAGGGTTGATCCTTCTCCCTCCCAATGTTCCCCCGATTATACGCATAAGGATATTTTCAGGAGGGGCGAGAAATAATACGCGGGATGTTCATCCAATATGCCCTGATGCGGGATCGCTTCAGGGATTCCTTCATATTCCACTACGGGGAAGTATTTGGTTAATTCGGTATACAGGGCGGATTGTTCGTCGATCAGTCCGGATATCTGTAAGGAAATATCCGCAGCCGCAATATTAAACTGCCTGCACATCAGCAAAAGATGATAAGAAGCGTCTTCGGGGGTTTGATAGATAAAGGTCTGGATGATCAGCAACCGGTCGCCGGAAAAAAATGCCGCTACAAACCTGTCGTTATAAAAAACAGCTTTTATCATTTTGCCTTCGAGCTTCTCTTTTTGTACCGTCGACATGAACAAGGTATAGAAATGCCAGTATTTTCCCGCCTGGAAACGCTGCTGGAACAGGGTATGGATGTATTTGGGAACGCGATAAATATTGTACATTTCCCACCCGTTTATCTTTTCGCTTAACGCCAATCCCTTGTTGACGTCTCCGTAAATCAGCTGCGTCAGCGGCGTGTTCAGTCCGATGCTAAAATGTTCTTCGGGGAACAGGTTGCTTTCCGCAAAATTATAAAGAATACCCGTTTCCTTCATATCCTGCGCCAGCAGGGGATCGCCGGCGACGATCTCTTCCAGTCTTTCATACGGCCCCTTATCAACCGACGGTTCCATGATATACTGCCTTACGCGGAGCAGTTTCCGGGATTCGCTATCATAAATGATATAATTAAAGAACCGCTCGCCAACTTCCATCAGCAAACAGGCATTCCCGAATGTTTCATTTTCCTGTTCGAGGCCGATATCAAAAGAAGGATGTATCATGGCGATCTCAGTCTTTGAAATTTTTGGTCATGCTGACGCCTACCCTTCCCTGGAAATGAGGTATCGGCGCTTCGACCTTATAAATAGACAAGGTTACTTCTGTGATAAAGGCGTACTGGTGTTTGATATG
>JAEUVR010000077.1 GCA_016786785.1 Chitinophagaceae bacterium | reverse complement strand
GGAATCCATTATCCGCTTCGGCGATTTTCAAATGCAGCCGGCGGATATCTGTAAGATCTTCGTGAACCTGGCCCTGGCCAAGTATTTGTCGCGCATAGAAACCGATTTCACCAAGCCCCGCTCTCAGTTGATTGCTACCGCCATTGTGCTGGCGCCCGCATTGCTCGCCATAGCGCAGAAAGAAACAGGCCTTGCCTTGGTTTATTTCGCCTTTTTCCTGGTCATGTTCAGGGAGGGGTTGCCGGCCATCTATCTTGTTGTCGGGTTTTCCTTTGCCGCGCTGGTAGTGGCTACCCTGCTGGTGGAGAAGAATACCCTGGCGATCATCCTCACCGCGATCGCCGCGATCGCTATTTACCTGTTGAGAAAACAGATGAGGCGCAATAAAAAAATATTGTTCGGCATCGCGTTGATCTGGCTGGTATGCGTGGGCATACAACGGTTTGCTGTTCCCTTTCTTTTTACCCATGTGCTGCAGAAACACCAGGTAGAACGTATATTTTCCTTGCTGGGAACGGAGAATCCTTATGCCGCCATCAACAATGTAGAAGGAGATGAAGCGCCTGTGTCTAAAGAGAAAACCTCAGACTATAACGTGCGGCAAAGCAAGATCGCTATCGGCAGCGGCGGCGTTACCGGAAGAGGATTTTTGAAGGGAACGCAGACCCGGTTCGACTTTGTGCCCGAGCAAAGAACGGACTTTATCTTTTGCACTATCGGCGAAGGGTTCGGGTTCATAGGTAGCGTTATCTTTTTGAGCTTATACGTGTTCTTGTTATTGCGGATCGTTACCATTGCCGAACGACAGCGAAGCGTATTCAGCCGTTGTTATGCCTATGGCGTGGCATCCGTATTTTTTTTCCATATTGCTATTAATATCTGCATGACCATTGGCCTCGCGCCGGTGATCGGCATCCCCCTGCCTTTTGTGAGTTATGGAGGCACTTCCCTGCTTACTTTTTCCGTCATGCTTTTTATCCTGATCCGGCTGGACGCAGACAGGCAAATGGCGTTGAGGTGACGATATCAAAGCTGTGTATTTTTATGGGCATTAAGAAGACAATAGGAGGAATTTGGAATTGCCCCACTCGGCATATTATCCGGTCGGGTATTGCAGTAGGCAGCGTGTTTTTCGAAAGACAACAATTTGTAATAAGCTATTACCCGGCTTGCCGGGAATAATATTAGTCCGCATCAGTTTGTAAATTTGCGGGATGAAGATCATCCCGCTTAGCGAAGGCGCTTTCACCGTAGATAAGACAAAGTCATTTGTTCCATTTAACATAGGTTCGGACCAATTGAGCGATAGGCCCGTGGGCAGCCTGCTTGTTGAGGTACAGCCTTTTTTGGTCATCACCGATCAGGATGTGCTGCTGTTGGATACGGGATTGGGATTTGTGAACGACGACGGCTTGATGCAACTGCATCAGCTGATCATGGATGCGGGCATAAATCCATCCGAGGTCACCAAGGTATTGATGTCGCATTTGCATAAGGATCATTCCGGCGGAATAGGGTTAAAGAACAGGGAGGGAAGCGTTGGCGCGCTTGCCTTTCCTAACGCAGATTATTATGTGCAGCAAAAAGAGTTCGAGCTGGCCATGAGCGGCGAAGGCTCCTATAAAAAAGAAGATATTGCCTGCCTGCAGGGGTCGGAGAAGCTGAAATTGATTGACGGCAACGGTTCGATATCAGGGTATATCCATTATGAGGTTACTGCTGGGCATAGCCCTTATCACCAGGTGTTTTGGATCGCTGCTGGCGATAAAAAGATCTTTTTTGGAGGAGATGATGCGCCCCAGCTGTCGCAGATGAGAAAACGTTATATCGCCAAATACGACTATGACGGAAGAAAATGTATGGAGCTCCGGCAGCAATGGTGGGAGACCGGTCAGCAGGAGGGTTGGTCCTTCTTGTTTTACCATGATATTAAAATGCCCGTCTATCCCCCATCCGGCAATTCCAATCAGCGATAAGGGGACCGGTTTAAAAGCTTATCATGAAAACAGATAAGACGCAGGCGTGCTCCTAATTCCCTTTTTTCTTTCGATCGCGGAATTCTTTCAGGATGATATTGCGGAACTCTTTTTCTGCCTGGAAGAAAGTATTTGCTTTTTCGGCGGACAGGGTATTCGTGAATTCCTGGTTGTACTTTTTACGGATATTCAATATGCGCTCTTCTATTTTAATTTCCGATTCTTTATGCTGGCGGCTGTCCATGCGGACCTCTCTCATTTCCGACTCATAACGGTTGTAGATAGGCCAGAACTTTTGCGCCTCCGCGGGGGAAAGGTCCATCTTCTCGGTAAGAAAGGCGATCTTATAAGCCTGGAGCCTGTTCTGGCCCCGGCGGCTGGTGTCGCTGTCTTGCCCGGCCGCGGATAAGACGGCGGCAAAACAGAGTATCGGCAGCAATAATAATTTTTTCATTTTGTATAATTGTTTCGTGCGGTTTTTAACGTTTATCTTCATGCGCTTTATGTCGTATGCCGCTATTGTTTATTAATTAATACGCTCTTCCGCATTCCCGGTCTGGATAAGATATCGCTGCAACGTCTCGTCGGGAATATCAGTCAGCATACCCTGCAGGTCGTTCAGGCTGAGCTCTGCAAAAGCGAGCGCCGCTTCTTCGGGAAGGAACGGGCTCTCTGTTTCCAGGTAATCGCCTATTTCCGCAACGCTCAGGTTTCCTATGTCTTCAGACGATGTATTGGATAAGCGCGGATCGTTCCCGCTTACGGTAACGGTCGACTGGCTTTTTCTTCCCATATCGGCGTCCTGGTTGCCCAGGAATATCCATCCTGCGCCGGCTATTATTCCCGCTACCAACGCCGCTACCGCATAGCGTACCCATTTCTGTTTCGCACGAAGCGGCGCAACTTTGGCCGGAGAGCCCTGAATGTTTTTCCCGGGCAACGACTGCTCCTTTGCGGCGGACCGTGATTGCTCACTTGCCGAATGCGGTTCTTGCCCAATTTCCGGGACTGTAATGTCTCCCGCCGAATCAAAATGCTGCCCTTGCTGAATGGCGGGGGGTGCGGCATCTGCCGAACGCTTTATCCTATCCATCAGCTTTCCGGAGAACTCCTCGAAATAATTTTCGGGAACCGTATAGGGATCCTGCTTTTGTATGCTTCCTGGATTTTTCTCCCCGATGCTACCGGGTAGGAAAATATCAGTTTCTTTTCCGGTATCGGTCAGCCCGGATCTGATGTTTTCCAGGATACCCGCGCTGAGTGCGTCAAAATACCCTTCAGGAACGCTAAAAGGGAGTTTTTTATCCATTTTCGCCAAAACCTCCGAAAGCCCTTGCAGCTCTTCCAAAGGGCTTTTCTCAAGCGCTAAATCCTCCGATAAACCTTTCAACGTTTCCGAACCGCCTGTTTCGATCCTTTTCAGGATCAATGCCGGCAGCTCGTCAAAATACCCGGCAGGGGGAGCCGCGAAAGGCAATCGCCTTTCCATGCCTGCCAGCAGGGGGCTGATGGCTTCCAATTCATCCATTATCGTTTGGCTCCTGTTCATTAGCTGTATAATCTGATATAAGACGGTTTACCTGCCTGAAAGTTTAATGAACCATGGTATTTTTCTCCTTTCGCCTGCCAGGCAAGTTTTGGTTGTCCTATTACATCGTTAACCCTGTATCCCGCCTGATTCCTGCTCTGCAGAAAGTTTGTCTTATTACCTCATTAACCCGTTTGTTCCCGATCCATTAAGCGCCCGGGAGGCTATGATCTTCCCAGGTATTCATTAATTCGCTAATTACCAGCTTCTTATCGTAAGAAGACAGGGCTCCGGTCCCCATCCTAATGATTCAGCATATAGTCTTCTATTTTTTTCACCGCATGGTGATAAGAAGCTTTTAGCGCCCCTTCGGAGGTATCCAACACCCGGCTCATCTGCTCGTAGGGCATTTCATCGTAGTAACGCAGGCTGAATACCAGTCGTTGTCTTTCGGGGAGTTGCTGTATAGCCACCTGTAGCTTCCATTCCAGCTTATTGGCATCAAAATGTTTATCGGCCCTGATCTTATTTTCCAGGTAGGGGGAGGCGTCGTCAAAGGATATGGAAGCTTTTTTCTTTTGCTGCTCGAGAAAGCTGAGGCATTCGTTGGTAGCCACTTTATATAGCCAGGTGTATAGTTGCGCGTCTTCCCGGAATTGCTGAAGCCCGTTCCATACGCGGATAAACACATTCTGCAGCACATCGTTGGCGTCCTCGTGGTGGATCACCATCCGGCGTACATGCCAGTACAGTTTTTCCTGGTATTTCCTGACGATGGCCGTGAAAGCCTGTTCTTTTGTAGATGGGTCGCGGAACTGCGCCAGTAATTCGCTATCGAGAATATCGGCTGCCATGTATAAAATTTACCATTGATTTCCGTGTCGGCGATCCCTGCATTACTTGCGGGCCATTACTTTTTCAACGGCGTCGAGTATATTCGGGGTGTCCAGGCCATATTTTTTCAGTAATTCCATCGGCGTTCCGCTTTCTCCGAAAGTATCCTTTGTGCCTATATATTCAATCGGGATAGGGAAATTCCGGGCTGCCGTTTGTGCAATGGCATCTCCCATGCCGCCAATGATATTGTGTTCTTCCACGGTAACGGCGCATCTTGTTTTAGTAATAGAAGCAATGATGGCTTCCGTATCCAACGGTTTGATGGTATGAATATTCACCACTTCGGCCTTAATACCTTTTTCTTCCAGTATTTTTCCGGCTTCAATGGCTTTCCAAACCATATGGCCGCAAGCAAAAATGGAAACATCGGAACCTTCCGAGAAGAACTGCGCCTTCCCGATCTGGAATGGCTCGGTAGCAGACGTGAAAATAGGCCAGCTGGGGCGTCCGAAACGGAGGTATACCGGTCCAATATATTCTGCAACAGCCAGGGTGGCTGCCTTTGTCTGGTTATAATCGCAGGGCACGACGACGGTCATGCCGGGAAGCATTTTCATCAGCCCGATATCTTCCAGTATCTGGTGCGTGGCGCCGTCTTCCCCCAGCGTGAGGCCGGCATGGGAAGCGCATATCTTCACATTTTTTCCGGAATAGGCCACAGACTGGCGTATCTGGTCGTACACTCGGCCGGTAGAGAAATTGGCAAAAGTGGTGGTGAAAGGTATCTTGCCGCCAATGGTCAATCCTGCGGCAATGCCGATCATATTGGCTTCTGCAATACCCACCTGCACATATCTTTCGGGAAACTCCTTGATGAACTGGTTTAATTTCATAGAGCCTGCGAGATCCGCGGTAAGCGCTACTATATTGGGATTCTTCCTGGCGGCTTCTACAATGCCGTCGCCAAATCCGCTTCTCGTGTCTTTTTGCCCGGTTGACTGAATATCTTTAAGCATTTCGTTTTTTTTGATGGTGCAAAGTAACAGGAATCAGTTCAGATCATAGGACTTGCTCTGGAAAAACTTTTCGTCCACCTTAAGGCGCTGCTCCCATTTCCATGCCGTTGCCATCATATCGGCAAGCGTGTATTTTGTTGCCCACGACAACATTTTACGGGCGTATTCATTGTTGGCATAAATAGCCACTACATCGCCGGGGCGGCGGTCGCCAATGGTATAATTAAGGGCAACCCCGCTTACTTCTTCAAAGGCTTTGATGGCTTCCAGAACGGTAACGCCATTGCCCGAGCCCAGGTTAAATACCTCGCAGCGTTTGGACGACCGGCCATTGATCAGGAACTGTACCGCCAGCGTATGAGCATGAGCGATATCGCAGACATGAATATAATCCCTGATACAGGATCCGTCGCGGGTTGGGTAGTCGTCGCCGTAAACGGTTACCTGCGGAAGCCTGCCAATAGCGGTTTGCGTGATCACGGGCACCAGGTTGGCGGGTTTGCCGATGGGCAGTTCGCCTATCAGGGTGGAAGGATGCGCGCCAACGGGGTTAAAATACCGCAGCAAAACGCTCTGGGAAGGATTGGCCTTGGAAAACTCATTGATGATCTGCTCTCCCATCTGCTTGGTATAACCGTAAGGCGATTCGGCGGGCTTGGGAGGCGTTTGTTCCGTCACCGGAATAACATCGGGATTGCCGTATACGGTGCAGGAAGAAGAAAAGACAAAATAGGGGATATTAAATTCCTGTACGCATTTCAGCAGGTTGATCAGCGAAACAAGGTTGTTCTCAAAATACATCAGGGGTTGCTCCACCGATTCGCTGACCGATTTAAAAGCGGCAAAATGAATAATGCCTACTATATCCGTATTCTCCTGGAAAATGGCAAAAGTATCGTCGAAATTACAGAGATCGACCTTGTAGTTCTTGATCTTTTTCCCGGTGATCTTTTCAATGCCCTCCAGTATTCTTGGAGAAGATTTCGAGTTGTTGTCCACCGAAATCGCCTCAAAGCCATTTTCGACCAGGTCGACGATGGTATGAGAGCCGATATAACCGCATCCGCCGGTAACCAGAATTTTTTTCATTCGCGTGTTTTTGTCTTTATCGTAATGAGTATGATAATGATCTTAGTTTTCTTTTACTACGTTCATCAGGTACTTTCCATAACCGCTTTTCAGGAGCGGCTGCGCCATAGAGATCAGCTGCCCGCGGGTAATAAAACCCTTCCGGTAAGCGATTTCCTCGATACAGGCGATCTTAATGCCCTGTCTTTGTTCAATTACCTGAACAAACTGGGCCGCCTGCATCAGGGAGTCGAAAGTCCCGGTATCGAGCCATGCCGTTCCCCGGTCTAGTATCGAAACCGTCAGCTTTCCCCTGCGAAGATATTCTTTATTTACATCGGTAATTTCATATTCGCCCCGCGGGCTGGGTTTCAGCGTTTTGGCTATGGCTACCACTTCATTGTCGTAGAAATAGATGCCGGGAACGGCATAGGCGCTTTTGGGCGTTTCAGGTTTTTCTTCAATAGAAATAGCTTTCCCTTTCTTATCAAATTCCACCACCCCGTATCTTTCCGGATCGCTGACGCGATAAGCATAAACGATGCCGCCGTCGGGATCGGTATTTTTCGAAAGCTTCTCGCCCAGGCCCGCGCCGTAAAAAATATTGTCGCCCAGCACCAGCGCTACTTTTTCCCTGCCAATAAAGGATTCGCCGATGACGAAGGCCTGCGCCAGCCCGTTCGGCGTCGGTTGCTCGGCATAGTCAATGGCTATGCCCCACTGGCTTCCATCGCCCAGCAGTCGCCTGAACTGCGGAAGATCGTGCGGCGTGGTGATGATCAGTATTTCGCTGATCCCTGCCAGTAAAAGGGTGGAAAGCGGGTAATAGATCATGGGTTTATCATACACCGGCATGATCTGTTTGCTGATGGCATAGGTAATGGGATGCAATCTTGAGCCTGAGCCGCCTGCCAGAATAATTCCTTTCATAGACATAGGTTTTCTATTACCTGTTTGGATCGCCAAAGTAGTAAGAAAGGTTTAGATAAAGAAGCAGGGATGTTAAAATCCTCCAAAAAACAGCTTGCCGATATAATAGATCGCCCCTGCAAGAAGGGCGCTGACCGGGATGGTCAGGATCCAGGCCCATAGCAGGTTGATGGTGACGCCCCATCTTACGGCCGACAAACGTTTGGTAGCCCCCACGCCTATGATGGAGCCGGTAATGGTATGGGTGGTGCTCACGGGTATGCCCAGGTGTTCGGTGAGGTATAAGGTGGCGGCGCCGGCAGTTTCGGCGCTCACGCCTTCCAGCGGCGTTACCTTGGTGATACGGGTGCCCATGGTTTTAACGATCTTCCAGCCGCCGCTCATGGTGCCTAAAGCGATAGCGGTAAAGCTGGCCAGGGGCACCCACATATAGGCGCTGACAAATTCATTAAAGCTCATATCCACGCCCCGCTGCTTTTCATAGAATATGATGGCAGCCCCGATAATGCCCATCACTTTCTGGGCGTCATTGCCTCCGTGCCCCAGGCTGAACAACGCCGAGGAAACGAGTTGTAGCCTTCGGAACCAGCTATCGGCCCGGTAGGGATTGGCCCGCCGGCATATATTTACAATGAACACGGTTATCAGGAATGCCATGAACATACCGATCAGGGGGGCCAGGAAGATAAAGGCGACCGTAGGAAGCACTTTCGCATAGTTGATCACGTCAACGCCGTTCTCGCTTATGGCGCCGGCATGGGCCACGGCGGCGCCGATAAAACCGCCCAGCAGGGTATGGGAAGAACTGGAAGGAATGCCAAACCACCAGGTAAGGAGGTTCCAGATGATGGCGGCTACCAATCCCGCAAAGATCACTTCAAGGGTAATAAAATTTTCATTGACCGATTTGGCGATGGTATTGCCGATCTTAAATTCCCCGATAAGGTATTTAGAAACAAAAAATGCGGCAAAATTGAAAAATGCCGCCCATACCACTGCCTGGAAAGGCGTCAGCACCTTGGTAGAAACAATAGTGGCAATCGAATTGGCCGCGTCGTGAAAACCATTTATATAATCAAAGATCAATGCCAGTACGATGATAACTACCAGGAATGTCATAACTAATCGGTTTTCAGATTCGGTCCGGGTTTGCTGATTCGTTGTTTGATCTGCCGGAATATCCTATATTCTTTACTGCCTGCAAGCAGAACGGCGGCCCAGCCATATCTGGCGGGAAAGAAAGACTTTTATTCCGGCCGGCCGCGTTTGCGCGCAAGGAAGGCATAAAGCCGCTGGCGGGAATATTAGGCGTATTTAATAATAATTGATTCGATAACATTAGCGGCATCCTCGCATTTATCCGTAACAATTTCCATCACCTGGTAGATCTCTCTTTTTTTGATGACTTCCTTGGCATCCGGCTCTGTCTCAAACAGGCGATCGATGCTCATGTCGAAAATATCATCCGCCTGGTTTTCGATACTGTTCACTTTCACCAGCGCCTCGGTAATTTTTCGCATATCCCGCATGTTGCGGAGTTCCCTGACCGCCAGCCTGATCTGTTCGCTGCTTTGCTCGATCAGTTCGGCCATTTTCTGGATGCCCTGGTCGCTGGGATTTACTTTATAGAAATTCAATTTTTTTGCGGTAGCGAAGATATAGTCGCAGATATCATCCAGAGAAGTAGCGAGATAATGGATGTCCTCGCGATCAAAGGGAGTGATGAAGTTTCGGCCGAGCTCGGTAAAGATCTGGTGAGTGAAATCGTCATTAATGTGTTCAAGATCTTCGATCTGGGAGGTCAGGACTGCCCTTTTTTCATAATCGGGTTCTTTTACTACTTCTTTTAACAACTTGCCCATCTTCGACACCGTATCGGCCACCTCCTCAAAAAGAGAATAAAAAACCCTGTCTTTCGGCATAAAAATCTTCATTATCGAATTTAATCCCATCAGGTAGGTATTTTTTTGCGTAAAAATAGAACTATTAAAATAGGATACTTTAATCGCAGAATTGATAATAATTTCTTAACAACTCTGCTGCTTACCTTTGCCCGCCCATATTTCAATTATGAATGCAAAGCTACCTGTTTATCCCGTTTTTTGGATCGTATTGACCTGTTTTTTACAATTACCGGTAAAAGCCCAGTTCCTGATGGACATGATTGATACTTCGAATGCAGCGGAAAAAGGGCTATGGGCTGTGTATAAAAAGGACGATCATCTGCAGATCAGCGGTTATTTTCAGCCCCAGTTCCAGGTAGCGCAGCAAAAAGGCGTAGAACATTATAGCGGGGGAGATGATTTTTCCCGCCATTCCGATAATCGGTTTTTATTGAGAAGAGCGCGGTTGAGGACGGACTATGCGCATTTTAATGCGTCCGGTCAGCCGCAGGCGCAGGTGGTGATGCAGATAGACGGAACAGAGCGGGGAGTGGCGATCAGGGACCTGTGGGCGCGGCTCTATGAAAATGAATGGGAGTTGTTTTCTTTTACGGGAGGGATGTTTGCCCGCCCTTTTGGGTATGAAGTGAACCTTAGCTCTTCCGATCGGGAAACCCCTGAAAGAGGCCGGATGTCGCAGATATTAATGAAAACCGAAAGAGACCTGGGCGTCATGGCGGCTTTTGAGCCGAGAAAAAAAGATCATCCGCTGCGGTATATGAAAATAGCGATTGGCATATTTAACGGCCAGGGATTGACCGGACCGCAGGAGTATGATAGTTATAAGGATATTATCGGCAGGATCTCGCTGAATCCTTATCCTCTTTCCCCGGCGGTCAAGATAAGCGCAGGGCTCTCGGTATTGCAGGGCGGCCTCGCGCAAAATTCCAGGTATCGCTATTCAGGCGCCGCGACCATAAACGGGCATCGGGATTTTATTGTCGACTCTTCCGAGAACAATATCGGCAAAAAAGCGCCCCGAAAATACTACGGCGCCGACGCGCAATTGCTTGTTAAGCATTCCTGGGGCAAAACGCAGCTAAGGGGAGAATACTGGATGGGTAAACAGACCGGCAGCGCGCAGCATTCCGAAACGCCGGGGCTGCTCCTGGACGAGCCTTATTACGTGCGCGATTTCAACGGCGCCTTTTTTTATTTAATCCAGGACATCATTAATGAAAAGCATCAGCTGGTCGTAAAATACGACTGGTACGATCCCAATACCGAATTCAGGGACCATGAAATAGGCGTGCAGGATACCCATACGCATTGGGGCGATATAAAGTTTGAGACCATCGGCTTCGGGTATAATCATTATTTTAATAACCATATTAAACTGACGATATGGTACGATTGGGTAACCAATGAGCCTACCGCCCTTGAAGGATATACCGAAGACGTAAAAGACAATATCCTCACCTGCCGCGTGCAACTCAGGTTTTAAAGACGAAGCGGGCCAGGGGATCGGTGATATTATATTTTCTGAGAGATATTGATTGCTTAGCATTAACATTCCCGGCGCCTTAAAAGAAACCCGGCAACCCGATCCTATCCACACAGGAGCGTTCCTGGCAGCCGGTCCTCAAATAGATCTGAAGAGCGCCATCCCCTCCTGTTGCCCGTCGCGCCGGCTTGGTAATAATTCCTTAACATGGGGGTAACATGCCGATAATATGCCGGGTATAGTTTTGCGCACGTATTAAATACTATACTGTGGCAAAAAAGACCCTACTGCTATTTTTTTTGATTGGTTTTTCTGTTATTCTTTTTGCGCAAAACCTTCCGCTGAATGGCAGGGTGATCAATGCCAATAACGAGCCTGTTTCCGGCGCCACCATTAGCGTTACCGGGATGGAAAGATCCTTTGCCGCCAATGTCGAAGGCCGGTTTACCGTCAACCTCGAGGCTGGAAAAAAATATACCCTGCTCGTTTCAAGCGCGGGATACAATACCAAGTCGATAGAAGAAGTGGAAGTAAAAGCAAATGAAGACAACCAGTTGTCTATCGTGCTGGAAAATACTTCTGCGCTTGCCGAAGTGGTGGTGAGAACATCTGTGAGAAAAGAAAGCACCAGCGCCTTGTTGAATTTTCAACGGAACAATACGGCCGTATCCAGCGGTATCGCCGCAGATTTTATTAAAAGAACGCCCGACAAGAATACCGGGGAGATCCTTAAAAGGGTCAGCGGCGCCAGCATACAGGACAACAAGTTTGTAGTAGTAAGAGGATTGGGCGACAGGTACAACACCGCCTTCCTGAACGGCGCCCAGCTTCCCAGCTCCGAACCGGATAAAAAAGCATTTTCATTTGACGTGATCCCCTCGAGCGTAGTAGATAATATAGTGATCAATAAAACGGCTACCCCGGATCTGACCGGCGAGTTTGCCGGGGGATTGATACAGGTGACGACCAAAGACGTGCCTTCCAGGAATTTTCTTACCCTCGGCGTGAACATCGGGTTTAATACGATCTCCACCGGGAAGGATTTTTATAGCAATGAAAGAGGCGGTTCCGACTGGACCAGCTTCGCCGATGGAAGAAGAAAGCTGCCTGAAGGTTTTCCTTCTTCCCGCCAGGCATATAACAGGCTGGCGTATCAATCCGATGGATTACAGCAGAAACTTGCGCTTAGCCGTCTTTTTACCAATGATCAATATAGAGAAATAAAATCCGCGGCGGCGCCGATACAGGCATATAATATTGCCTGGGGAGTGGGGAAGAGATTGAAGAACGACGCTTCTTTCGGTAGCGTGATCTCCGTATTATACCGGAAGAGCATGCTTAAGGCCAATGTGCAAAGAGCGCTATACCAGGAGAACAATGAAGCGCTGCAGCAGTTTGAAGATGATCAGAACAAATACAGCGCAAACCTCGGCGCCATGGCTAACTTTTCTTATGTGAAAGGCAGGCATAAGCTATCGTTTAAGAACCTGTTCAATAAATACTACGAGGATAATTATTATTACAGGAGCGGGCCCAATATCGACCGCGGGGGAGAAATAAAACTATGGTCGTCTGTGTTGAACCAACGCAGTTTTTATACCGGCATTCTCGAAGGCAGCCACCAACTGGGCGGAAAGGGCATTAAAGCGTACTGGAATGCAGGATATTCCTATAATGATAAATCGCAACCCGATCTGCGGACCTCCGCCTATTTTAAAGGCGGGATAGGTTCGGCAAACCCCTTTGAATGGGACCAGGACGATAGCCGTCGTTTTTATTCGAGCCTGAAGGATCATGGTTTTTCTGCAAGCGGCTCGCTTACCATACCCTTTAACCTGCTGGGCGAAAAGCAATCCCTGAAAATAGGAGGCTCCGGGTTGATGCGTTTCCGCGATTTCAAATCCAGGATATTCCGTTATGTAGAAGCTTCGGGAAGTTTTGACGACAGCTACCGCACCCTGCCGTTCGATAAGATATTCGCTGCGTCCAATATTGCTTCAAACGGGTTTATCATAGACGAGTTCACGAATAACCAGGATAAATATTTTGCTATCTCGACGCTTAACGCCGGCTACCTGATGTTGGATAATAAACTATCCGATAAGCTAAGAGTGATATGGGGCGCAAGAGTGGAGTATTTTGAACAATTCCTCCACACCAGGGACATCTCTGCAAAACGCGTTATCGTGAATAATGAAGATTGGAAAGTCCTTCCTTCCGTGAACTTCAGTTATTCGCTTAACGATAAAAATATTATCCGCCTGTCCGCTTCCCAAACGGTATCCCGCCCCGAATTCAGGGAGATCGCGCCCTTCCAGTTTTTTGATTATGAATCGACCTTCGGCATTCGCGGAAACACCGAGCTTAAATCGAGCGATATCTATAATGTCGACGCCCGCTATGAAATATATCCCGGCGCCGGAGAGGCGATCACCATTGGCGGTTTCTACAAGCGGTTCATCAATCCTATTGAATTTCGCCTGGGTACGGAAAGCGTGCCTACCCGGAGAAACTATTCTTATGCCAATGCCAAGGACGCGGATACATATGGGTTAGAGCTTGAGCTGAGAAAGAGCCTCAGGTTCCTTGGCGGTAATACCGGCATACTGAGCAATTTCAGCGTCTTCGCCAATTTCACATACATCTTTTCGCAGGTTAGCTTCAATGACGAGTTCCTGGGTAAGGTCGTTTCTGCAGATCGCCCTGTACAGGGACAATCGCCCTACCTGATCAATGGCGGCTTACAGTATACTTCAGTCTCTTCAGGATGGAATGGGAATATTTTATACAACAGGGTGGGAAGCAGGCTTTCGCTGGTCGGCTACCAGTCGTTAGGTTTCCCCGATGTATATGAAAATGGCAGGGATGTCATAGATATACAGGTTTCCAAAAGAATACTGCAGAAAAAAGGCGAACTGAAATTCACCGTGAGCGACCTGCTGGGTCAGCAGATCACCTATTATGAAAACCTGGACAAGTCGAGATATTTTGACAAAAAGGTCGACAGGGTGTTCAGCGCTTATAAACCCGGCGTTACCCTGTCCGTCGGCTTTAGCTATGATTTCTAAAATACCCCTGGGTAAAAAATAAAAATTAAATTTTCTGAAATGAAATGTATGAAACAAATATCCGCAATGTTAATGAGCATCCTGGTTCTTTCCGGTTGCATAAAAGTGAATATCGGCGATGATACCGGAGGAGGCTTGCCTGGAGGATCAGACCCCAATGAGACCAAAATACTTACCGGAACCATCGACCAGAGCGTCGCGCTTAGGAAAGGAACGTACACGCTGAAAGGGTATGTATATGTCAACAATGGCGCTATCCTGACCATTGAAAAAGGAAGCATTATTAAAAGCGATATCACCGAAAAAGGCGCATTGATCGTAGAGAGAGGATCGAAGCTGATCGCAGAAGGAACGCCTGCAGAGCCAATCGTATTTACTTCCGGCAAAGCGCCCGGCGAAAGAGCGGCCGGCGATTGGGGCGGTATCATTTTATTGGGCAAAGCGCCTACCAACCGTCCGACTTCCCCGGCGCCGATCATTGAGGGAGGCGTGAACAGGCCTTTTGGCGGCACAGATCCCGCCGATAACTCGGGCATCCTTAAATATGTGCGCATTGAGTTCTCGGGCATAGCCGCTGAGCCGAACTCCGAGATCAACGGGCTGACCTGCGGCGGCGTGGGAACAGGAACGATCCTGGAATATATCCAGGTTTCCTATGGCGCCGACGACGCTTATGAGTTTTTCGGAGGCACAGTAAATGCAAAGAACCTGGTCGCTTACGCTACCTACGATGATGATTATGATTTTGACTTTGGTTATTCCGGTAAGATACAGTTTGCGGTTTCGCTTCGCGACAAACCTGCCGATACAGACCAGGCCAATGGCATTGAATGTGATAATGACGGAACCGGCACTACAGCGACTCCTTTTACCCGGCCCCAGCTGTCTAACCTGACGCTTATCGGCCCCTATGATACCACCGGTTCTTCTGCCAACCATGGATTCAGCAACCGCTGGAGAAGGTCTACCCGCTTTGCGCTGAACAATTCCATCCTGCTTGGACACCGGATGGCAGGCTTTTCTATGGAATCCGGTAATACGGTCAGGGATTATTATACAAACGGCGAATCGCAGTTCAAGAACAATGTTATCGCGGTCTATACGAAACCCTTTAATGTTGATTCCTCCGGAGCCCGCGCCATTACTTCTTATCCTGCCAATCCCCTGTCGCCTACCGACCGAGCTGCTATGATCAGCGAGGCGATCGGCCTGGTGAGGACAAAGGCTGAAGCAGAAGGAAATACGGTCTTTAATAGCCGCGACGAAGTGTTATTGACCGATCCGTTTAATTTTCCCGCTCCTGATTTTCGCCCCAAAGCAGGTTCTCCCGCTGCAAGCGGAGCCAGCTTTACGGGTCTGGATAATTTCTTTACGCCCACTACCTACCGAGGCGCTTTCGGCTCGACCAACTGGACCGAAGGATGGGCAAGCTTTACGCCAAAAACCAATGTCTATTAATGTTGTATGATTCGCGCCTGGTTAAATACCGGTCGGATCATAACGCTCAGATGATTAGCGTCCGCCTCCCGGTAAGAGGCGGATGCTTTGTTTTTCATCAGGGATCCGGGTCTTGATCCCGGCGTTCCTTACCGGAAACTATCCTGAAAAGGGTAAGACTTATCGCTGTCGTTCAGCGCAATAAGCGCTATCCCGGTTTTACCCCGCATTCGCTCTAAAACTTAACATTGGAGCGGGGCCTAAATTATTAAGTTTGTTTTCCATCAAACAAAACCCCGATATGGCAAAGAATAAAAAGGGCGACAAAAAAGAAAAGCCTGTAAAAAAGGAGAAAGCAGGCTCCGGAGAAAATAAAAAAGAAGAAAAATTACGCTCTGGAAAAAAGGCGAAAAAGGGAAAAGCAAGCGTTGAGAAAAAGATAAAAAAGGAAAAATCAGGCGCTGCAAAAAAAGCGGAGAAGAAAGCCGCCAAAGTTTCCAGGAGCCAATTGCTGAAGGCGGAAGCAAAAGCTAAAAAAGAAGCGCGCCGGTTAGCTTCCGAAGAGCGCCTTAGGCTGACGGTCGAAAAGCTTAACGCCGCTTTTTCGGACTTGAAAACTACCCTTGGGGATAAAGCATTCGGGAAACTCGTTCAGAAAACCGGCAAAATATTATCTGACGCGGCAGGCAAAAAGCAATAAGCGCCTTTTTGCGGTTCTCTTTTTACAGCGTTGATCTATCTGCGTCTTGTAACAGGAGCGGACTGTAACCGCAGCAACTGGCGTAGCGTTGTCGGATCAACTCCGCTCGTATTCGTTCGGGGGCGATGCCTTATTCTATAATGAGCCGTTGGGTAAACAGGTCGTTCGTCTTTTTGTTGGTTACCCTTACGATATACTGCCCTCTTTGAAGTTTGTTTTGCGCTGTGGCGAGAGACACAAATATGTTGTTGTTTTCCTGGAAACGCCGGAGCATTTGTCCCTTTGCGTTATATAACTCCACCTGCCAGGATCCCGACGCAGGAAAGATGATCGTTACGTCGCCGCTCCTGGAAGGATTGGGAAATAAACGCATCCCCGGCTTTTTAAGATCGGCCAGGTCCACGATGCGCAGTTCGGAATAGCTCGATTTCCCATCGTTCACGGTTTGCTTTATGCGAAAAGTTATTTTGCCGGATTCGCCGGGAGCGGGAACATATTGATAGGCGTATTCGCCGGATCCGTTGTTTTGGACGCCGGCATTGAATGTTTTTACCGTGGCATAGTTTTCTCCATTGACGCTTTTCATCAGTTCATAAGTCGTTCCCGGTTGTTCGTTCGCGACGAGCCAACGGATATTGATGATGTCATTTTGCCTGACGGCGGTGAATGAACGGATATCGTCGGCGAGTGTGTTGGAATTATCGCAATAAGTATAAATGACCACGAAGCGGATCTCGTCCTGCGCGTCTCCTTTCAGGGTTGCCTTAAAGCCGCCTGTGGTAATAGAGCCTACATCGCTGGAATAAGAAAAACTGACGTCTCCGATTCCCATGAAATCAGCCGTACTGTGCAATACTTCATTGATTGCCGTATCCTGGTTTAAGATAAATACCGGCGGTTGACTGAAAAAATCCGGTCCCGACCCTTCAACATAATCTGTAGCGGCCAGCGAATAATTTATTTTAGGACTGAGATGCGAAAAATCCGCCTCAAAACCTTCGGGGCCCGAAAGCATATCTTCCCGGTTGATCCTGACGCCATAGGTTTTAGGCGAGGTGTCGTCGTTTTCTATTGTAAAACTATACGATAAGGTAACAATGGAAATCAACCTGACGTCCAGTAGCGTTCCCACGCTGGGATCAAACTTTGGCAAAGTGAATTCGTAAGGCGGGTATAACTGGGTGCCGGAGCCGACTACGGTAGTATCGTAAATGGCCGTCTGCACCACGCACTGCGCAGCAGCCTGTAAATGGATAACGGTTATTAACAGGGGTAAGACCAACTTTAGGAGTCCCTTACGAGATGTCGCCGCATAATGGCCGGTGGATAATTGGGGCAACTCATGTATGGCTTTCATAGGCGACGGGGGTAATGACCCCATATAAACTCCAAACACGACAAAATAGTATATTTCCTAATGTCATTTTAATGCGGATAACGCATCCGATAGTTTTGCCGGCGCCTTATCCATTATGGCTTTTTCTAAGATCATCGCAGCAGCTTAGGCCTTTGATAATTGCGTTTGTACAGCGTTAAAACCTTTTCTATGAATTCGGTTAACGCGCTCGCCGTCTTGCCCATTGCGTTTATAGCTCTTTCTGTGGCCTGGCCTGGGTTTGAGCGATGGATCGTTATTGCTTGAATGATAGATTGACGGAGGATAAACGATAGATAAACGAAGGATAATAGATGTTAGGTAAAGAAATAGCTGATGCAGAGGCATTTACGCCCCCTTTGTCCGTAAAAAACCGATAATGGAGGTATTGGGGGCTATGACCCTCTTTTCAATCCCGGCGAAAAGAAATTGCGTTTGTTGTAATGCCTTCCTAATTGTCTACGATTCTCTCTTCAATTCCAGCGAGAAGCCGATGGTGGAGCCTACTTCAGGAGTGCTTCTTGCGTGGATATTCTGGCCGTGGGCTTCGATAATATGCTTGCAAATGGCCAGTCCGAGCCCTGTGCCGCCCTTATCGCGGCTGCGGGCGGCATCGGTGCGATAAAAGCGTTCGAAGATCCGGGGCAAATGTTCCTCTTCAATGCCTATCCCGTCGTCGCCGATCTCGATCAGCGCATGTTTGTCGTCGGTAGTATAAATACTGGCAATGATCTGGCCGCCCTGTTTTCCATATTTGCAGGCATTTTCCACGAGGTTGGTCAGCGTTTGTCTGATCTTCTCTTTATCTGCAAATACCGTTACCGGCGCTTCGCATCCTTTTTTGATAGCGGCCCGGATATTTTTTTCTTTTAGTTTGATATCAAGCGAATCATATACCTCGCGGATAAGGTCCTGGATGATGAAATTCTGTTTGTACAGCAATTGCTCGCCGCTTTCAAGGCGTGTGATCTCGTCCAGGTCGTTGATCAGGTTGACCAGCCGCTCCACGTTTTTTGAGGTATTTCTCAGGAATTTTTCTCCGATGTCCTGCTCTTCCAACGCTCCGTTCAGAAGCGCGTCCACATATCCCTGGATAGCGAAAATGGGCGTTTTGAATTCATGGGAAAGATTCTGCAGGAACTCTTTCCGGTAAGCCTCGTTTTTCTGTAACATGGCTATCTCTTCATTTCTTTTGGCGCCCCAGGCTTCCACATCTTCCCTTACCTGGTCGATACTCTTATCGGGAAGCACATATTTAAAATATACTTCTTCTTTTTTGGTGGCCTTGGTTTGATAGATCAGCTTGTAGATCAGCTTGATCTTCCGGTAGATAAATCTTTCCAGAGTGAAAAGGATCAGCCAGTAGCTGCCCAGCCATATTGCCGCCAGCGAGATCAGGGCGATCGTTCCGTTGCGGATGATAAGATAGATGCCCAAGGCGATGGGAATGCTCAGCGCCGCAGATGTTAGCGCGGAAAGCTTGCGGGGAGACATATTTTTGGCGGTGAACATAAACGACAGATAAGGTTAAAGATCAAACTTATATCCCACTCCCTTCACGGTGGAGATACAATCGACGCCCAGCTTCTGCCTGACCTTGCGGATATGTACATCGATGGTGCGATCGCCTACGATCACTTCGTTTCCCCATACCTGGTTCAATATTTCATTGCGCAGAAACACCCTTCCGGGCTTGGACGCCAGCAGGTGAAGCAGCTCAAATTCTTTTTTTGCCAGTATCACGGGTTTATTCTCTACCCTCGCCTCATACTTTACCGGGTCAATTTCCAGCGCCCCTATTTTGATGACGCTGTCTTCAGCGTCCTTTTTGATCCTTCTGAACAAGGCGTTCACCCGGCTCATCAATATTTTGGGACTGATCGGTTTGGATACATAATCATCTGCTCCTGTTTCAAGGCCTTTTACATGGGCGCTTTCATCATTCAATGCGGTAAGGAACATGATAAGCGTATCTTTAAAGGCAGGTTGCGAACGGAGTATTTCACATACTTCTACGCCATTTCTTTTGGGCATCATGATGTCGAGGATGATCAGATCAAATTGCCCCGATTTTGCTTTCATGAGCGCCTCATCCCCGTCTTTTGCCGTCGTTACCTCATATCCTTCCCGGTTGAGATGGTATCCGATGATCTCAAGAATATCCGGTTCGTCGTCGGCAATCAGGATCTTTTTGCGGGCAGGTTCCATGCATCAAAAATTTACGCAAAGTTAATTTACCATTTGATCCGGCAAGCCCGTACAGATTATGAAATTGTTAACAGGGCGCTCTTGCCCGGCAGCGATCCGGCTTCAGCTTTTTGCCTTTTATTAAAACGTAAAAAATGGTTCAGCCTCAGCTTTAACGCTTTACAAGACCGCGGATAAAAATTCAAAATGAGCCGCTATTCCTGCCCGGCCTAAAACAGCGTATTCGCCGATTAATCGTATTTTTATCTTTTATGTTAGCTGCAAGAATTGCGAAGGTATGCGTAAACCCATATTGATCATCTGCGCGATATCCTGCCTGCTGTTCCAAAATATCCTGGCACAAACCGCCTATAGCTTTAAGATAGCTACAGACCGTATGCTGTTCCACGATATGGTGGATAAGCAGCAACGGCTGCTGTACCAGAAAGACGGATCGTTTAAACTATCCCCCGACGAATCTATTAATCTCCAACTCGCCGACGTATTGATCCGCCGCGTAGACAGACTGCAGGAAAAGCTGGAATTGGATACCCTGATGACCGGCCAGCAGAAAGTGAAATCGCTGAAAAGCCTGGAGACCTTATTAAAGGGATTCAACCTGCACAAGAACCATCGCGATTTTCCGGCTGCCATCGCCGCCCCGCTGCTCGCCGCCTTTGAAGAGTGCCTGGCGCTCGACCGGAACGGGCAAAGCATTGAGCCGGTCATCGCCCGCAACAGTTATAGCGTGGGCAAACTGCTGATCGACTGTTTTACCTTTCCCACAGAAAACCCCGGCGTACAATCGTCAAGAACGCTGCTGCTGACCAAATACCTGGAGCTGCATCCTGATGAGATCCTTCCCGAGCTAAATAAAAACCCCGGCTACCCCCTGGCCGATCATTTTATTAAGGTAGCCGCCCGCCGCGATATCCGGAAGCTTTATGATTATGCCGCCGCCCGCAATACGCTGGGAAACCGTATACGCAATCATCCCGATTCGCTGGTGAAAATGATCGCTACGATTGCCGCCAGCAAAAGCGGACAACTTTATTTTCCCTTTCTCGACGACCTGATGAAAGGCGGGATCACGCTTGCAGATATTGATAAGGTGAAAGACAACGACTTCGCCTATTACCGCTTAATGGTTAAGACCAGGATCTCGTACGCCCATCGCATGCTCCCGCCCCACAGGGATTCGGTAATGGGCATGCAGGCGCTCACCGAAAGGATGTCGAGTAAGGCGAAACAATATTTTATCCGGGAGATCAATGCCCTTCATTCGGTGGAAGACGAGCGGGTGCGATTTAAACGTCTCGAGGGGCTGACGCCGCAGGAATTGTATTACCTGGTCGTACTCGGTGAAGACGAGATCTATACTTCGAGCTACCTGAATGTGTACAAACGCATATTCCAGCGGATGAGCATCCCCCGCAGCGATAGTTTATTGCTGAGCGTGAACGGCGATTATTTCCGCAAATTCCTCAAGATGGCCGCAGGATATAATACCCTCAGCGATTTTTTGGGAAAGATGGATAAAGAGAATGCCACGACTACCATGAAGGCTTTTGTGATACGCCTCGAAGACGCCCAGGGCCTGGAAGAGGCGGTGGACGTGGCCGATTCCTACAGCAGCATTATGGATAAGGACCCGGCGCTGGCCCGGTTTATCCTCGACGAGGCGAAATGGAACTATGAAAGAAATGTGGCGAACGATAATAAAAGAGGCATCGTAATTTATAACCTGCTGAAGATATTGTTCGAGTCGGCCGACACTGCTTCCAGGACAGACCTTTCCAAACAGTTGGGTATCGCTTCGGTGTATAACCACGACTACCAGTCGCTCGCCGACGAGCAGGGTCGCGTTATCCAGCAGGTGTTTTTTTATGGAGACGAGGATCGCGACGGGCAGCTATCCTATGAAAGTTTTATGGGCATGTTCCGCGGCAGGCCCGAATGGAAGGTGCAGACCAATGAAAACTGGGCTACCATCACATCTGTTAAGGGCAAACCGGTATGGATATTCGCCAACAGGCCCTTGCTGGGAAGCGACGATCCCGATGCGCGCGCGCAGGCGAAACTGAACGATTACCTATTCGAAAAAAACCTGAAGCCTACTATCGTGATCCATCGCGGGCATAGCTATCATCTGCCCTACACGCTTAACCAGTTGGCGCCCTCGGCAAAGATCGTAGTGCTTGGCTCCTGCGGCGGGTACAATAACCTCAATGAGGTGCTGACCATCTGCGAGGATGCGCAGATCATCTCTTCCAAGCAGGTAGGCACTAAAACAGTCAACGAACCCATCCTCCAGGCGATCAACAATACCTTGTTGTCGGGCAGGGATATAGATTGGATCGCAATCTGGCGCAACCTGGGCTCGCGGTTTACCAATAATGCTTCCAAAGAGAAATTCGACGATTATATTCCTCCGTATAAAAATCTCGGCGCCATCTTTATCAGGGCGTACAGAAAATCGATGGGCGAATAGGATTTTTCAACGCAATATGTTTTCAGTCAATCGAGGCTAATAAAAACAGCGCTGCGCTGGTCAGCCCGTCAAAACATTTTATTGGTTTGATAAGGCGCTTACCTGAAATCGTATTGGCAACCCGAAAATGACCTGTAAATTTGCCCAATGGCCAAGGGATCAGGAGCAAAAAAGATTTTCGACTTAGGTTTATTACGCAGGATACTCCAGTATGCCGCGCCTTACAAAAACAGGTTCTATATCTCCGTGGCGCTGTCCATCGTTCTCGCCCTGTTTTCCCCTATCCGTCCCTACCTGATCCAGGTTACGATCAATGACTATATCAAACAGGGCGTGGATGGCTCCGGGTCGCTGAAAATAAAAATGCAGGAACTGGTGATCTGGATCACCATTATCCAGATAGGACTGCTGCTCCTTGAATCGGCGATCCGTTTCTACTTCTCCTATATTACGGCATGGCTGGGACAGACGGTGGTAAAGGATCTGCGGGTGAAAGTGTACAGGAAGATCCTGGGTCTCAATCTTTCCCAGTTCGACAAAACGCCGATAGGCGCGCTGACCACCCGCACCATCAATGATATTGAAGCCATCAATGATATTTTTGCCGAAGGGCTGATACCGATCATTGCCGACCTGCTGTCGATCCTCTGCATTCTTTTCTTTATGTTTTATATCGACTGGCGGCTGACCCTTATCTGCCTGGCCCCATTTCCCATCCTGCTGGTAGGAACCTGGATATTTAAAGAAAGCGTCAACAAGTCGTTCATCCGCGTACGCAATGCCGTGGCCAACCTGAATGCCTTTGTGCAGGAACATATTACCGGCATGCAGGTAGTGCAGGCTTTTGCTTCCGAAGAAAAAGAGTTTGCCAAGTTTAGAAACATCAACGCCGAACACCGCAATGCCAATATAAGAGCCATATTTGCTTATTCCATCTTTTTCCCGCTGGTAGAGATCGTGCTGGCCGCCGGAACCGGGTTAATGGTATGGTGGGCGGCTACCCATGCGTACAATATACAGGGCCCCGAAGCGCACGGGCTGGTCGGGAAAATGATCTCCTTCTACCTGTTCCTCAACCTCCTGTTCCGCCCGCTGCGGGTGATCGCGGATAAGTTCAACGTGCTGCAGATGGGCATGATCGCCAGCGAACGCGTTTTTAAAGCCCTTGATAACGACGATTATATTAAGGAGCAGGGCAGCTATGCCCCCGATCGGATAAAAGGCAATATCGAATTCAGGAGTGTCTGGTTTGCCTATATCGATGAACGTTATGTGCTTAAGAACGTCTCCTTTACCGTGGCTCCGGGCGAGACCATTGCTATTGTAGGCCATACGGGCAGCGGGAAGACCTCTATCATCAACCTGATGAACCGGCTCTACCATATCCAGAAAGGGGAGATCCTGATGGATGGGATCAGCGTGGAAGATTACCAGTTGGAAAGCCTGCGTAAAAATATCGGCGTGGTCTTGCAGGATGTCTTCCTGTTCTCAGGATCGGTGATGGACAATATCACCCTGCGCAATCCCCGGATAACCAGGGCCCAGGTGGAGGATGCCGCCAAAATGATAGATGTGCACGATTTTATTATGCAGCTCCCGGGCGGATATGATTATAATGTAATGGAAAGGGGCGGGGCCCTGTCGCTCGGGCAAAGACAGCTGATCGCTTTTATCCGCGCGCTCCTGTACGACCCCTCGATCCTGATACTGGACGAAGCCACCTCGTCCGTCGATACCCAAAGCGAATTGCTGATCCAGAAAGCCATAGATACCCTGATCTCCGGAAGAACGGCCGTGGTCATCGCCCACCGCCTGTCGACCATACGCAAAGCCAGCAAGATCATGGCCTTGGATAAGGGCGAGGTCAAGGAAATGGGAACCCATGAAGAGCTGCTTGCGCTGGGGGGATTTTACGCAAAACTCTATCATATGCAGTTTGAAAAGAATATTAAAGCTTTATGAGGCTAATATTTCGTTTTTTTACGCCCCCATGCTTATCTTTGCGCCAAATTTAGCGACAGGTATGCAAAACAGGACAGTCAAGTCCTTATTGGTAGCGGCTTTCAGCATTTTTTCCTTGTTTTTTTCTCCCCTGGCGAACGGACAGGAAAATGAGCATAAGGAAGCCGAAAAATTCAACGCCAACGAGGTAATTTTCGAGCACGTATTGGACGGACACCAGTTTCATTTTATGACCTATACCGGCTCCGACGGTCACAAGCATCATGTTTCCATTCCCCTGCCCGTAATATTGTATTCTCCCCAAAAAGGATGGTCGGTATTCATGTCCTCTGCTTTTCATCATGGCGAGCATGAGGTTGAGGGTTATCGGCAGGTTGGCAATAAGATCGTTCCTGTTGACCCTGAAGTAACGGTTTATGACCTGTCGCTGACCCGTAACGTAGTGCAGATGCTCCTGGCCCTGATCGTATTTGTTTATATCATGCTGTCTATCGCTAAAAAATATGCCGCCGGCATAGGAACCAAAAAAGCGCCTACTGGTTTACAGAATGCCGTTGAGATAGTGATTGCGTTTATCCGCGACGAAGTGGCCAAGCCCAACCTCGGCCATCATTACAAAAAATACCTTCCCTACCTGCTCACCGTATTTTTCTTTATACTTATCAACAGCATTTTTGGTTTGCTGCCGGGTTCGGCCAATGTAACCGGTAATATCGCTTTTACGGCGGTGCTGGGCGTGGTCGCTTTCCTGATCATCTGCTTTAGCGGCACATCCCATTACTGGGGACATATCTTTAACCCCCCCGTGCCGGGCGGCGTTAAGCCCATCATGGTGCTGGTGGAGTTCCTGAGCGTATTCACCAAGCCCTTTGCCCTGATCATCCGTCTTTTTGCCAATATGCTTGCCGGCCATATCATCATTATCTGTCTTATTTCGCTGATCTTTATTTTCGGCGGATTGAACAGCGCCATTGGCTGGGGCTTCTCTCCGATATCCATTGGATTTTCCGTTTTTATTTACCTGATAGAATTGCTGGTGGTATTTATCCAGGCTTTTATCTTTACCAATCTTGCGGCGGTGTTTATAGGTCAGGCCATTGAAGACCCGCACGATCATCATGATAAGGTACAGATAGGCCCCGACGACCCGGTGATCATTTAATGAATTTGAAACAAGTCTTTTTTTTAATAGCATAAACACACAACTATGGATTTACTTACAGTATTGTTAAGCGAAGTAGCCTGGGCTAATGCAGGCGGCGCTATCGGCGCCGGATTGGCTGCCATCGGCGCCGGCATCGGTATCGGACAGATCGGTAAGGGAGCAGTTGAAGCGATTGCGCGTCAACCCGAAGCGATCAACGATATCCGCGCAAACATGATCCTGACCGCGGCATTTGTTGAGGGCGTTGCTCTTTTTGCCGTTATCGCAGGTATCCTGGCGATGTTCGTTTAAAAAAAACATTTACTGCATTCAAAGCGCAGGGCGGCGAATGCAGTAAATACTTTGTCTGGCGAAGACGTAGTGTGAAATGCAAATGCTATTATTCATTCAATAATTATTAAACAGATACTATAAAAAGCGGTTATGGATTTACTCATTCCCTCCTTTGGATTGATCATTTGGACCTTGCTGGCCTTTCTGATCGTATTTTTTATCCTGAAAAAATTTGCCTGGAAACCTATCTTACAGTCGCTCCAGGAAAGGGAAAACACTATTGCCGATTCGCTGGCTACCGCTGAAAGGGCCAGGGCGGAAATGGCGCAGTTTAAAAGCGAGAATGAAGCCCTGCTGGCAAAAGCTCGCGAAGAAAGGGGACAGATCCTGAAAGAGGCCCGCGATACCAAGGATAAGATCATCAACGAAGCGAAGGACCAGGCCAAGGCGGAAGCCAATAAGATCATCAGCGACGCGCAGGCGGCTATTCACCAGCAAAAAATGGCGGCGCTTACCGATGTGAAGAACCAGATCGGACAGTTGGTAATTGAAGTATCTCAAAAAGTATTGCGTCGCGAACTGGGCAATAGCGCAGAACAGGAAAATTATATCAAGCAACTAACAAACGAAGTAAAATTAAACTAAGGAGGGCGAACGCTATTTATTATGCTTAATCCACGTTTAGCAGGCAGGTATGCAAAATCGCTGATCGACCTGGCGGTAGAAAAGAACCAGCTGGAAGAGGCTTATAAGGATATGGTATTCCTGCAGGCCTTGTGTAAAAGCAACCCCGATTTTGTCGCCCTGCTTAAAAGCCCCATTATATCGGCCGATAAAAAACAAGC
>JAEUVR010000030.1 GCA_016786785.1 Chitinophagaceae bacterium | reverse complement strand
GGTTAAAATGGCCACGCTTTTTTTCATCACCCTGGCGCTTTTTACCACCTGGGGTAAAAACATTTTACCCGCGCCAAACAGGTCGCCTACTACGTCCATGCCCGCCATTAAGGGCCCTTCAATCACTTCCAGCGGCCGGTTGTATTTTTGCCTTGCCTCTTCCGTATCCATATCAATATATTCCGTAATACCGTTTACCAGCGCATGTTTTAGCCGCTCTTCCACCGATCCGCCTCTCCAGGCCTCGTCCTTTTTTTCTGTCTTTTCCTTCGTCTTAACCGTTTCTGCAAAGGCCAGCAGTTTTTCGGTTGCTTCGTTATTCTCATTGTTATGGTTCAGGATAACGTCTTCGCATAATTGCCGCAGGCCGGGTTCTATTTCATCGTAGATGCTCAGTTGCCCGGCGTTCACGATTCCCATATTCATCCCTGCTTTGATCGCGTAGTACAGGAATACGGCGTGCATGGCTTCTCTTACCGGTTCGTTGCCCCGGAAAGAAAAAGAAAGGTTGCTAACGCCGCCGCTAATACTGGTAAGCGGCATCAGCGCTTTTATTTCTTTGGTCGCTTCGATGAAATCAACGGCATAGTTATTATGTTCTTCCAGCCCGGTGGCGATGGCGAAAATATTGGGGTCAAAAATAATATCCTGCGGGTCGTACCCCACTTGTTCGGTGAGTATCTTATATGCGCGTTTACAGATCTCCACCTTTCTTTCCTTGGTATCCGCCTGGCCTATTTCATCAAAAGCCATAACGATCACGGCTGCGCCGAAGCTTTGGCATATGATCGCCTGCTCTATGAATTTTTCTTCTCCTTCCTTCATGGAGATGGAGTTGACGATACATTTTCCCTGTACGCATTTTAACCCCGCTTCAATGATCTCGAATCTTGAAGAGTCGATCATGATAGGCGTTTTGGCAATATCCGGTTCGCTTTGGATCAGGTTAATAAAGATTGTCATGGCTTCCACCCCGTTGAGCAATCCATCGTCCATGTTTACGTCGATCACCTGGGCGCCATTCTCCACCTGCTGCCGCGCTATGTTTAGCGCCTCTTCATATTTGCCTGCCCGTATAAGGCGCGCAAACATTTTGGAGCCGGTTACATTGGTCCGTTCGCCTACATTGACAAAGTTGGATTCGGGTCGGATAACGAGCGGTTCTAAGCCGGAGAGCCGGAGGTATGGCTTAATGCGTATGGGTTTGTTCATGGTATATCTTCTTAGGCTATTTCCTTTTCAACGATAGGCAGTTCGCGGGGCCGGATATTTTTAACGCTTTCGGCGATATGCCTGATATGATCCGGCGTGGTTCCGCAACAGCCGCCGACAATGTTCACGTATCCTTCTTTTGCCCAGTCTTCTAAAAAATGCGCCGTCTGGTTCGGCTCTTCATCATATTCGCCCATTGCATTCGGCAGCCCCGCGTTAGGATATGCCGATACATAACATTGACAGATACCCGATAATTCCACGATATGCGTTCGCATTTCTTTAGCGCCCAGGGCGCAGTTCAACCCTACGCTAAGGGGATGGGCATGCGCGATGGAGGTATAAAAAGCTTCCACTGTCTGTCCGCTCAGCGTACGGCCCGAGGCGTCGGTGATCGTTCCGCTGATCATTATGGGCAGCGGCGTTTTGCCGGTATCGCGGAAATATTTTTTAATGGCGAAAATAGCGGCCTTTGCGTTCAATGTGTCAAAGATGGTTTCGATGAGCAACAGGTCGGCTCCGCTGTCGGACAGCCCACTGATCTGTTCGTAATACGCTTCCATTACCTCGTCGAAACTGACCGACCGGAATCCGGGGTTGTTCACGTCGGGGGAAAGCGATAAGGTTTTATTCATTGGGCCGATCGCGCCCGCCACCCAGGCGTCTTTGCCCGATCGGGCAACGGCGGCTTTTGCGCATTTCACCGCGGCAACGTTTAATTCGTAGGCCAGGGACTGCATATTGTAATCGGCCATGGCGATGGCCGTGCTGCTGAACGTATTGGTTTCAATAATATCCGCCCCCGCATCGAGGTATTGTTTGTGAATATCGATGATGATCTCCGGCTGCGTTATGCTCAGCAGGTCATTGTTCCCCTTTAAGTCGGAAGACCAGTCTTTAAATCGTTCGCCGCGGTAGTCGGCCTCGGCCAGCCTGTGCCGCTGGATCATGGTGCCCATGGCGCCGTCAATGATAAGGATCCTTTTCTTCAGCTCTTCCCGAATATCTTTCATAATGAAATGATTTAATACAGGCGATAGCGGACTGTTTGATCAGCTTTGGTCGGGGCGGCAGGCTATGTAAAATATTCGCGCCGGCTGCGCCTTAAGCCAGCCTGGTTGTACAGAACCATTTAAACGTTTGGGAAACTTTTGGAGGCGTTTCGTTTGCGTTTATTAGTTCAATTTTTTACACAGGCTGAACAATAAACAAATCGTCCTGTAAAAATATACGGCAAAGGTACGGCATTGGCGTCATAATAACAATATATAACGCGAGTCGGCAGCGCGCCGGCAGGGTTAGTAAGCGACAAAGCTTTGCGCCAGGCAGCGACCGGAGATAAGGCGTCCGCTTTCATTGGTCAGTAAGCGACAAAGTTTTGCACCGGGACCCTGTTCTGGAGGCTTCTGGCCAGCGTCATCTCATCCGCATATTCCAACTCGCCCCCGAAGGCTATGCCTCTTGAAATAGTAGTGGCTTTTATCGCGTGAGGTTGTAACTTTTTCTGGATATAGTAAATAGTGGTATCGCCCTGTACGGTCGGATTAAGCGCAAATATGAGTTCCTGTACCCCTTCTTTCTTTACGCGTTCTATCAACGGCTCAATAGATAGCTGGTCGGGCCCAACGCCGTCAAGGGGCGAGATAATACCGCCCAACACATGGTAAACGCCATTGTATTGCTGGGTGCTTTCGATAGCGATAACGTCGCGGATATTCTCTACCACGCAGATCATTTCCTGCTTACGCATGGAATTGGCGCAGATAGAGCAGATATCGGCGTCGGCTATATTGTAACAACGGTGGCAGAATTTAATTTCACGCCTCATCTTAAGTATGGTTTCGCCAAAGAAAGCTACTGCCGGGGCATCCTGTTTAATAAGGTGCAGTACGAGCCGCAATGCTGTTTTCTTGCCAATGCCAGGCAGCCTGGCAAATTCATTCACCGCATTTTCTAATAAGGAAGACGAGAATTGCATATAACAAAGATACGGAGGCCGGCCTTAGGCCTAACGATAATTCAATATTCATTTCACTGTGACGATGGCCTTGGTCTGCGCCCGGGCTGCCGGTATCTGGCAAGAGGGTCCCTGATTGCGGCTTGGTATCGGGAAGCTATAATTCAATATTCATTTCATTATCCCAGTTGGCTTTTACGGTTAATTTCGACGAAATAGGCTGCACTTTTTCCGGTTGGATATGTTTGCCAAAAAACTCTCCTGCGTCCCATTCTCCGTTTTTATTCTCGTCATACAATATCCTCAACTCATATTCGCCCGGTTCAAACAGCGTGGAATTGAACTGGGCATTGGTAAAAGGATGAGAGTATTTTACCTGGTCGGACTGAACAAACTGCAGCACCGGGTTTTTATCTAACAGGAGTTTTGAGAAACGTAAGCGAACGGTTCCATAGTCGCTTTGTTTTTTTGTGCGGAAATGGAGCGTATCGGTCCGGGCTATCTTTCTTCCCATCGTGTCTTCGGCAAAAGCGGTATCCATGATCAGGTGGTACTGGGTATTCTCTTTCCAGGGATGGACAAGCGTTATTTTTTTATCGCTGGAATCCTTTTGCAGCGTATAATTGGAGATCACCTGAAAACTATCGTTGACGAACGACAGTTTGGAGGGATCAAAGGTCCGGAGCGGTTCGGTAAAGGAGAGGCTAAGGTTGGTATTCAGTTGGAGCTGACCGCCGGTCAGGTTAGGCTGTAGTTTAAGGTATTGATCTGCTCCGCCGGCTTTGGGAGCGGGTTTGCCTCTTTTTGAAGCGGCCGTGTCGGGCTTGGGCTTTTCCACATAAGCATATAGCACAATATCATTTTTTAATGATTGGCTTTGCACGGCGCTATCTGCAAAGGCGAACAACTGCTTCTTGTCGAGGTATCTCCTGGCGCCCTCGTCTTTCAGGGCATAGATGGCATAGGTTCCGGGCGCAAGATTGGAGAACCGGAACTGCCCTTCCTTATTCAGCCGCGCAATATAGCGGGGGCGCTCCTTGACCACTGCGGAGTCGTCGAGGTCCTGGTAGAGCATTACGATCAGCGTACTGTCTTTTTTACCTGATTCGGCAATGATCACTTCTCCCGACAAGGTCATGGAATCGAGCGTTTTTCCCGTGGAAAAAAGATAGGAGAAGTTTCTTAGCAGGTTGCCCTCGTTCAGGTCCTTGACGGCATTGCCGAAATCGATAGAATACGTGGCGTTCTCTTCCAACGTATCTTTTAGCTGCACCGTTATGGTTCGGAGCTTGGACTGAACGACCGGGTTGATCTTAGGCGTCGGAGAAACCAGCAGGTGTTGCTGGATATTGTCCAGCTGGACGTATTCGTCAAATTCAAAAACAATCTTTTTTGCCGCAAAATCCCGCGAGGAGTCGGGGGGCGATACCCTTAGCAGGACCGGAGGCAGGGTATCCCTGGGTCCGCCGGTAGGAGGAACGATGGTTGCGCAGCCCGGGCTCGACGCGAGCGCCGAAACGAAAATGGCGACTATAACGATCAGGGATAAGGCCTGGTTTATTTTCATGCTTCTTCTTCTTCATTCACCTCATGCAAGGCAATTTGCAGTTGGTTTGTTTTGACAAAATTACAATAATGACAATCCGCCGATCCACAGCCGGTATAAAATTCACGCCGCTGTATTTTGTCCCAGGTTTCAGTGATCTGGTTGGTTACCGTGGCGATATCGGGGGGACTGATCACCAGTTTTTTCTTCTGGTAATTTTTTTGGTTATCGGGTTCTACAAAATCAAATTCGGCGCTTACCGCATTCCAGTCTTTCTGACCATAATTATCGAGCAATATCTTATAAAATACCGCCTGCCGCCAGTAATCGCCGCCATTGGGTTGTTTTTCATTGGGCGGCGCCAGCTTTTTATCGGCTTTAGCGGGATCGCCGGTTTTATAATCCACCACATTCACGTCTTTATGGTCAAATTCCAGCTTGTCGAGCTTTCCTTTCAGGGGGATGCCCTTTAATACGACGTTTTTAATATTTCGTTCGACCACGATGACCTTATTCCATTCAGAGACATACCGGTCGTAATAATTAGATAAGATATCCTGGCCGTATTCCATCCTCCTGTCAAAGCTTTCCTTTGTGAAGCTCTCGCGATGGCGATACATGTACCATTGAAAATCGGATATCATTTCCTCCCTCGGGGGAAACCGCTGCGCCGGGTCCGCCTTCATCTTTTCAAAAAGCCTTTGCAGGGAAAAATGCGCCGCCGAACCGAACGACAACGCTTCGTTTTTAGAAGAGGGAATACGGATCAGCGTTTTATAATAGAATTCCAGCGGGCAGTTCAGGTAGTTGTTGAGCGCCGTAACGTTCATCACAAATTTGTCCAGTATGCGGGAGATAAAATCTTCCTCCATTTTAGCGATCTCCGGCGCGGCGGACTCGGCAAAGAGCAGGCTTTGGAATTCCATCATCGTCTGCCCTTCCACTTTCGGTTTTTGCACAGGCAGTTCGTGGATATCCTGTATCTCGGCGATGAATTGCGAGGGCTCGAGCCCCTTGCCATCGTTCTGAAAATCGGCAAAACTGATATATAATTGTTTCTGCGCGCGGGTAATGGCCACATAAAATAATCTTCTCAACTCTTCCTCATCGCTGGATGCCGGGCGGCTGGAGAATATTGTATCGGGGAACTGAAAATTGTTTGACGGCTTGCGCTTTTTCTCCCATACCGAGGAGTTGGCGCCGGCAAGAAAAACATATTCAAACTCCAGCCCTTTTGAGCCGTGCGCAGTAAGCAGGTTTACTCCTTTTTCGCTGCCTCCGATCTGCACAAGGGGGATGATAACGCCATTGGCCTTCATCAGGTCTATATTCCTGATCAGCTGTTTTAAGCTCAGGTCGGGATTTCTCCTCGTTTCGTCTTTGACAAAATCAAAAAGCGCGGTAAGAACCTGCAACAGCCAGAGCTTGTCGGGCGATTGCATGATTACGTTCAATACGCCTGCCCGACGCGTAATGTTTTCGAGCAGCGCCTGAAGGGTGGTATTGGATACGTCGGCGATCAGTTGTTCCAGGACAGCGCCGGCCTGCTTCAGTCTTGCGGGGATGCCGGCATCAAAAAGATCTTTGGGTTTTGCGTTTGATTGCTCATTCAGCAGCCTGCGGATCGATGTTTTCTGTTCGCTGAATTGTTTGTCGGCCGCTTCAACCGCTAACTTGGCGATCTCGATCGGCGGGATAGCAAAAAAATCGAAATGCAGGATCTCAAACAATAATTCATCTCCCCCGTATGGGGCGTCGTGCTCCGCCGCAAGATAGCTGAGGATATCAATGATCTTTTTCGAGAGAGGGATATCGAAGAGATTCAGATTTCGTTTGCTGTATGCCGGTATATTCCTGTAACGGAATAGTTTGATCAGCTCTTCTCCAAACTTATTTTCTTTGAAGATCACGGCGATCCTGCCGGGCTCTACTTTTTCCGAGATCAGTCTTTCCACCCGCAGGGTAATATCGATCATCTCCTCGCGTTGGCTTTCATATTCGAGGATAACGGGCGGGTTATCCAGTAAGCTGATCTCGGGATGAGCGGCTTTGAGGTTTTTGGCAAGTCCTTCCATCTTCCTGATCAGCCGCTCTTCGTTGCGTTCTATAAGGGTTTTGGAGATATCCAGGATGGGCTGGGTAGAGCGGTAGTTATGGGTAAGCGCCACTGTAAACAGGTCGCGGGTATAATTTTCTGCAAACCTTTCCATGTTCTCAATATTGGCTCCCTGGAAGCGGTAGATGCTCTGGTCGTCGTCGCCCACCACAAAAATATTCGGTTGTTCCCAATAGTTGATCAACAGTTGCACCAGCGCATTCTGGGTTCCGCTGGTATCCTGATATTCATCCACCAGGATGTATTGATAACGTTCCTGGTAGTTGAGAAGAAGTTGTTTGTTTTCCCGGAAAGCTTTGATCACCCAGTTGATCATATCGTCAAAGTCGTACCGGTTCCTTTTCTGCATCAGCTCCTGGTACCTGTCAAATTCATTAACGGCCGCTCTCAGCTTATTCATTTTTTCTTTAGCCTCTTCGATCTTGTCGGTGCGTAGCTCGCCTTTCTTAAAATTTTTGGTCGCCCGTTTTGCCGTGTAACCATCCCGCGAGGGGAGATCGGCTATATAACTGTCGATGGCTTCGCCGATGAATTCGGGCGTCCACCCTTCCCTTTTCATCGTAGAGAAAAGAGCGGCCAGTCTTTTGATCTCAGAATATACGTCGCCGCGGTATTTTTTCAGCGGGTGGTTTTTCGGAAAGGCGTCGATCAGGTCTTTAAACAGTTCAATTTTTTCAAGTTCCGAGATGGGGTCCAGTTCATTTTTATCAAATAAAGACAGGTTTTCCTGGATAATATCATTACAGAAAGCGTGGAAGGTGTAGATATTCACCTTATAGGCGTCGGAGCCGATAAAATACCCCAGTCTTTTGCGCATGGCCAGCGCGCCGGCATCCGTGTACGTCAGGCAGAGGATATTTTGGGGGGAAGCGTCTGTTTCGAGCAATATTTTTCCTATCCGGGCGGCGAGAATCTGTGTTTTTCCTGTTCCCGGCCCCGCAATAACCATTACAGGCCCCTCTATTTTATCCACCGCCTGGCGTTGCGCCTCATTAAGCCGAAGGTATTCCTCTTCAAATTTGCGGTTCAGTTTTTCCCTGTTGACGCTCATAAGCCAAAGATAGGCGCTGAAATTACAGAATAGGGCCGGAATTTCAGGGGCAGAGGTTATTGAAGGACTGGCCGAAAGATATTTTGGGCCCTTATCCGGTTGGCAGCCCTGGCGTACAGGGCAATAGGGGAATGCTCGAATGCAATTGCGGCAAATAAAGCCGGCTCAGGCCCCGCCTTATCCGGCCAGAGGTATAGCCTTCGGGTATGATGGAAAAGATAGCATTCAATACCTCGCTATCCAGCCAGGGATATAGCTCAGGTCGCTTATCGCGCCTGCCCGGGAATTTCTTTTATGGAAAACTTCTTTTTTTGGGAATATTTTGGCAAGTTTTACGTTCTTAAGAATGAGAACAGAATTCCTATGAAAAACCAGAATGGTCTAAAGATATTTATTCTTGAAGATGATCCATGGTATGGATCGATGCTCCATCATTATTTATCGCTGAATCCCGATTATGAGGTGAGGCGCTTTGAGAACTCCGGTGAATTTTTTAATCATCTACATGAAAACCCTGATGTTGTAACGCTCGACTATTCTCTTCCGGATATGGCAGGAGATGAAGTGCTTAAAAAGATCAGGGAAAACTATCCTCATATCCAGGTATTGGTTATTTCCGGCCAGGAAGATGTAGCTACGGCTATCAGCCTTCTTAAGAACGGGGCATTCGACTATGTGGTGAAGGACGATGAGACCAAGGACAGGGTATGGAATGCCATATTGCATGTTAAGGAGATCAAGGGCTTAAGAAAGGAAGTGGAAGAGTTAAAGGAGCAGGTCGGTAAGAAGCATGATTATGCTAAATTTATAATTGGCAATAGCGATGCGATATTGAAGGTTTGTTCGATGATAGAGAAAGCCTCGAAGACGAACATAACGGTTTCTATTACGGGCGAAACAGGATCCGGAAAAGAGGTCATTGCCAAAGCCATTCATTATAATTCCGACCGTAGCAAAAAGCCTTTTGTGGCGGTGAATGTAGCCGCTATTCCGAGGGAATTGATAGAGAGCGAGCTGTTTGGCCACGAGAAAGGCGCTTTTACAGGCGCCGTTACGCGGAGGATAGGAAAATTTGAGGAGGCCCATAACGGCACTTTGTTTTTAGACGAGATCGCCGAGTTGGACATCAACCTGCAGGCTAAGCTGCTGCGGGTATTACAGGAGCGCGAGATCACCAGGGTCGGCGGCAACGAAGTAGTCGGCATAAATGCAAGGATAATTGTCGCCACGCATCGCAACCTGTTACAGGAAGTGCAGAATAAAACATTCAGGGAAGACCTCTACTACAGGCTTGCCGGCCTCCCTATTCATTTGCCGCCATTAAGAGAAAGGGGCAATGATATCCTGGTGCTTGCCAAACATTTTATGGATCTTTTTTGCAAGGAAAACAGCCTTGCTAAAAAAACATTATCACAGGAAGCGCAGCAGAAACTGCTGGCATACCCTTTTCCCGGGAACGTGAGAGAGTTGCGATCGGTCATTGAATTATCCGTTGTCATGGCGGATGATGAAACCGTGTTGCCGGAGCATATCACTCTGAACACAGCCAGCTCGGTGAGCGGTTTGCTGAATACGGAAAAGACCTTAAAAGAATATGAAATAGGCATCATTCAGCATTATCTTGATAAATACGATAAGGACGTATTGCTGGTAGCCAAAAAATTAGACGTGGGCAAGTCTACCATTTACAGGATGATACAAGCTGGCGAGGTGAGCAATAAATAAGCAGACCGTTAAGAAGTTATAGCAGACCGGGATAATTACTGAGCATGCATCAACAAAAACGATATATGGGGCTTGAAGGGAAAAGGATACTGATTGCAGACGATGTGGAGATGAACCAATATCTTGTGCGTCGGCTGGTTGAATCATGGGGTTGTATAGTTGATATTGCTGGAGATGGAATGACGGCGGTGGAGAAGGCCGCAAACCATGCGTTTGATCTTGTACTGATGGATATC
>JAEUVR010000022.1 GCA_016786785.1 Chitinophagaceae bacterium | reverse complement strand
CTGGTGGATAAATCCGCCGAAAAGATCGTTAAAACAGTTCGCAGCACAGGCGCGGTGGTAACCGGACCTATTCCCTTGCCCACGCGTAAGAAGATCTTTACCGTACTGCGTTCTCCTCACGTTAACAAGAAAAGTCGCGAGCAGTTTCAACTGGCTACGCACAAGCGTTTGCTGGATATTTACACTTCGTCTTCGCGTACCGTGGACGCGTTGAGTAAGCTGGATCTGCCAAGCGGCGTTGACGTTGAGATCAAGGCATAAAAGTTCTTTACATCCATCTGCGAAAGCCTCCGGGAAATAAGCAGCGCTGGATCCGCCGTTAAAGCCTAAAGGCCAAACGGTTAACAATATAAAATATGAACTAGCCATTCTGGGTTAGTTTACTGTCGGTACTTCCTCCGCCTTCGCTAAAGCTGCGGCGGACAAGGGAAAAGGTCGACGGCGAACGGGGATTGAAGTCATGATGATCTGTTCATCATTGCTGTCTCTTCAACTTCAGAAGGCACAAACTGAATCAACCAATGAAAGGTATTATCGGTAAGAAAATCGGGATGACCAGTGTCTTCACCCCGGATGGTAAACAAACCCCCTGCACCATCATTGAAGCGGGTCCCTGTACGGTGACCCAGGTTAAGACCAAGGATACTGACGGATACAATGCTACCCAAATAGCATTCGGCGAAAGAAAAGAAAAACACTCCAACGCGGCTTTAAATAATCATTTCGCCAAGGCCAATACAGGCGCCAAAAAATTTGTAAAAGAATTCCGCGATTTCTCCCTTGAAAAGAATTTAGGAGAAGCCATTACCGTAGAAATATTTGAAGAAGGCGAAAAAGTGGACGTTGTCGGAACCACCAAAGGAAAGGGTTTCCAGGGCGTGGTAAAACGTCATGGCTTTCATGGCGTCGGCGAACAGTCGCATGGCCAGCACGATCGCCAGCGGGCTCCGGGATCCATCGGCAACTCGTCCGACGCTTCCAGGGTGTTCAAAGGAATGCGCATGGCCGGTCGTATGGGCGGCGAAAGGGTAAAGGTCAAGAGCCTTAAAGTGGTAAAAATATTCCCGGATAAGCATTATATACTGGTGAATGGCTCCGTTCCGGGGCATAACGGATCAATCGTATTGATACAGAAGTAATCATCATAACCGAAAGAAAGATGCAAGTAGATATTGTAAATATAAAGGGTGAAAAAACAGGGCGCTCAGTTGAATTGCCTGATGAAATATTTGGCATTGAGCCGAACGACCATGTCATTTACCTGGCCGTAAAACAGTTTCTTGCCGCGCAGCGCCAGGGAACGCATAAAGTGAAAACCCGTTTGGAAGTGAAGGGTTCCAGTAAGAAGCTGCATCGCCAGAAAGGCACCGGCGGCGCCCGTAAAGGGAATATCCGCAACCCGCTGTATAAAGGCGGCGGCGCTGTCTTCGGTCCCAAACCCAGGACATACGATTTTAAGCTGAACTATAAAGTAAAAGGACTGGCCAAATGTTCTGCGCTTTCTTATAAGGTGAAAGAAAACAGCCTCCTGGTGCTGGAAGACGTTACGCTCGAATCGCCGAAAACCAATGAAGTAGCCGGCATTCTTAAGAACCTGAAAGCGGATAACAAAAAGACGCTGATCCTTACCGGCGCCCAGGAAGATAATTTCAGGTTGTCTTTCCGCAACCTGCCCAATGTTACGGGATACCCGTTCAATGACATGAACACCTATGATATTGTGAATTCGAACCTGGTGCTGCTCACGGAAAGCGCGGCCAAGATGATCGTTGAGGACGTGAAAGAAATTAGTTCTAATTAATCATTGATAAATTATTAAGAGATGAAGCTCTCTGAAGTTCTGGTTAAACCTATAGTGACGGAAAAAAGTAATAAACTCTCTGATCAGAGCAGGACCTATACTTTTAAAGTTGACCGTAGGGCTAACAAGTTAGAAGTTAAAAAAGCTATCGAAGATTTTTATGGCGTTAATGTCGTAGACGTTAATACGATAGTCGTTCCTGCCAAAACAAAATCGAAGTTTACCAAAGCCGGTTTTATTTCCGGACGTAAACCCGCTTATAAAAAAGCGTATATAAAAGTAGCGGAGGGCGAAACGATCGATCTCTATTCTAATATATAGATCAGAAACAATTAAAAGAATGGCTTCCGGAGCCGCAAATAGCCGGAAATTATAAACTGAAAAGACTTAGCATATGCCGTTAAGAAAATATAAACCGATCACAGCCGGAACCAGGTGGAGAATCGGGAACGCCTATACAGAAATTACTTCGGATAACCCGGAAAAAAGCCTGCTGGAAAAAAAGTCTTCCACGGGCGGAAGGAACTTCCAGGGTAGAAGGTCTATGCGTTACAGGGGAGGCGGAAACAAGAAGATGTACCGCGTCATTGATTTTAAAAGAAGCAAAAAAGAAATTCCCGCTACCATAGCTTCTATCGAATATGATCCGAACCGTACGGCTTTTATTGCTTTATTGCATTATGCCGACGGCGAAAAAAGATATATCCTGGCGCCGCAGGGATTACAGGTAGGAGCGGTGATCGTTTCCGGCGATGCGGTTGCGCCTGAGATCGGGAACGCCCTGCAAATGAAAAATATTCCTTTGGGAACCAATATTCACAATATTGAAATGCAGCCCGGACAGGGAGGAATTTTGGTGAGAAGCGCCGGCGCCTCCGCCCAGTTGACCAACAAGGAAGAAAAATATGCTATTCTTAAAATGCCTTCCGGCGAATTAAGAAAGATCCTGATCAATTGTTACGCTACCGTTGGCGTGGTAAGCAATAGCGACCATAGCCTGGAAACAATGGGCAAGGCGGGCCGTAACCGCTGGAAAGGCATTCGTCCCCGCAACAGAGGCGTTGCCATGAACCCTGTCGACCACCCGATGGGCGGCGGCGAAGGAAAAGCTTCGGGCGGACATCCCCGGTCAAGGACCAGCAAATATGCCAAGGGGCTTAAGAGCAGGAAGAGAGGAAAGGGAAGCGATAAGCTGATCATCCAGACGAAGAAAGGCAAAAAACTGGCGAAATAAATAATACTATCAAATTAACAATATACCATGGGTCGTTCAATTAAAAAAGGTCCTTATGTAGCTGCCAAACTTGAAAATAAAGTGTTGGCGATTAATGAGGGTAAAGCTAAGAAGAGCGTGATCAAAACCTGGAGCCGTCGTTCTACGATCACTCCCGATTTTGTGGGTCATACGTTCGCGGTGCATAACGGAAATAAGTTCATTCCTGTTTATGTTACTGAGTTTATGGTAGGACATAAACTCGGCGAGTTCGCGCCGACGCGTAACTTCAAAGGACACTCAAGTAAAAAAGTGGCATAAATTAGACAGGGGCCAGGCGCAGGCTGAACCCTTATCGAAATCAATTATAACATGGAAGCAATAGCTAAACTTAAAAATCATCCTACATCGCCTCGCAGAATGCGTTTGCTGGCCGATCTGATACGCGGAATGGAAGTAGAGAAAGCCCTGGCGGTACTGGAACACCATCCCCAGCATTCGGCTATGCCTTTATTCAAGCTGCTGAAAAGCGCGATCAATAACTGGGAACAGAAAAACGAAGGACAGAGCGCCGCCGATGCAGGTCTTATTGTTAAAACAATTTATGTAGATAATGCGCGCACGTTAAAAAGGATGCTCCCCGCCCCCCAGGGCAGAGCGTACCGTTTACGCAAACGCAGTAACCATGTTACATTAGGAGTTGACGTTAAAATTTAATTGACTAAAAAAATATTTAAACCATAATATGGGTCAGAAAACAAATCCTATAGGCGCCAGATTGGGGATTATCCGCGGTTGGGAATCGAACTGGTATGGTAATAAAAGAGATTTTTCTACTAAGCTGATCGAAGACAACAAGATCAGGACTTACCTGAATGCCCGTATCAATAAGGGCGGTATTTCAAAGATCGTTATTGAGCGCACGCTGAATAAGCTGATCATTACCATACATACTTCCAAGCCCGGTATCATTATCGGCAAGGGAGGCGGAGAAGTGGATCGTATCAAGGAAGAGCTGAAAAAGCTTACCGGCAAGGATGATGTTCAGATCAATATCCTTGAGATCCGTCGTCCCGAACTGGACGCTATGATTGTTGGAGATACCATTGCCCGCCAGATCGAAAATCGTATTAACTATAAACGGGCCATTAAAATGGCTATTGCCTCTTCTCTCCGTATGGGAGCGGAAGGCATCAAGGTGAAGGTCAGCGGTCGCCTGGGCGGTTCGGAAATAGCCCGTTCGGAAGAGATCAAGCAGGGCCGTACGCCATTGCATACGTTAAGGATGGATATCGATTATGCCAATGTATTCGCCTTCACGGTATATGGTAAGATAGGCATCAAAGTGTGGATCTGTAAAGGAGAGATACTGGGTAAAAGAGATCTTAACCCGAATTTCGTGGGCGGTAAAAATGAACCCGGCGAAAGAAGAGAAAGAAGAGAAGACAGACCGGAAAGACGCGATGACAGGAGAGGCGGCGGCGAAAGAAGAGGAGCAGGCGGCGGACAGCGTCGTGAAGCAAGAAGATAAACTACATTATTAATTTACTTTTTTAATTTCTATACATGTTACAACCTAAAAGAAGCAAACACAGGAAGGCGCAAAAAGGACGTATCCGCCAGGTAGCCAAAAGAGGCGCTACCATTGCTTTTGGTTCATTTGCTCTCAAAGCGCTGGAACCGATATGGTTAACAAACCGTCAGATTGAAGCGGCAAGGCAGGCGCTTACCCGTAGCATGAAAAGGGAAGGAAACGTTTGGATACGCGTATTCCCCGATAAGCCGGTTACGCGCAAGCCTCAGGAAGTGAGAATGGGTAAGGGTAAGGGTAATCCTGAATTTTGGGCTGCGGTAGTAGAACCGGGACGCATCCTGTTCGAGTGCGACGGCGTTGCGGAAGCGGTGGCAAAAGAGGCGTTAGGGCTGGCTGCGCAGAAGCTGCCGATCAAAACAAAATTCATTATTCGCAGGGATTATCAGGCATAAACCATAATCGCTTTCAACTTACAAATTTCGAAAAATGTCAAAGAGAATTGATTTTTTAAAAACGCTGAATGATATAAGCGAAGCAGATCTGAAAGCAAGGATCCAGGAAGATGAACTGCGTTTGAAAAAGCTCGAATTCGCTCATGCCATCTCTCCCCTGGAGAATCCGATGAGTATTCGCAGCCTTCGTAAAGATGTTGCGCGTTTAAAAACTGAATTGAATAAAAAGCATCAGGCTAATCTGACTAAATAATAATACAATGGTTGAAAGAAATTTGCGCAAAACCAGAACCGGCCTGGTAACCAGTAATAAAATGGATAAAACCATTACGGTTGCCATCGAAAGAAAGGTAAAACACCCTATCTACGGCAAGTTCGTGAAGAAAACGACCAAGTTTCACGCGCATGACGAAAAGAATGAATGCGCTATCGGCGATACGGTGAAGATCATGGAGACCCGCCCGCTGAGCAAACTGAAACGCTGGAGACTGGTGGAAGTGGTGGAGAAAGCAAAATAATCCGCTTCTCCGGAACGGTACTTAATATTATGTATGTGTTTAATTGCTGACAGTAAAATGCTGACAGCTTAAAGTTTAAAAAAATGATTCAGCAAGAAAGTCGATTAAATGTAGCTGATAATAGCGGCGCCAAAGAGGTGTTGTGTATTCGTGTTCTGGGGAACAGCGGTCAGGATTATGCCAAAATTGGAGACAAGATCGTGGTGACCGTAAAAGACGCGATCCCCGCGGGAGGCATTAAAAAAGGAACCGTTACCAAAGCGGTTATCGTACGCACCAAGAACAAGCTGCGTCGTAAGGACGGATCTTATATCCGCTTTGACGATAATGCTGTGGTGCTGCTTAACCAGGCCGACGAACCCAGGGGCACCCGTATTTTCGGGCCGGTTGCCAGGGAACTCCGCGACAAAGGCTATATGAAGATCATTTCACTGGCCCCGGAGGTATTGTAATTGCGGCGACGGCATTATAAAAAAACAAACAACATTCCCCTAAGGAGTAAAAGAATATAAAATGAGCAATCGATTCAAACCTAAATTCAATATCAGGAAAGGCGATACCGTGGCGGTGATTACCGGCGATGATAAGGACCTGAAAAAGCCGCGCAAGGTGCTGGAAGTTTTTCCGGACAAAGGCCGGGTATTGGTAGAAGGCGTGAACATTATTACCAAACATACTAAACCTTCCGCCCGCGATACCAAAGGCGGCATCGTTAAGAAGGAAGCGCCCATCAGTATCTCTAACGTCATGTTATGGGATGCCAAGAGCAGCGCCCCAACAAAAGTTAAACGGACCAGGGAAAATGGCAAACTGGTTCGCGTATCAAAAAAATCCGGCGAGGTTATCAAATAATTTATATCAACAATGAGCGCTACAAAATATACTCCGAGATTATCAGACAAGTACAATAAGGAAGTTGTGCCTGCCTTAATGAAACGTTTTAATTACGATAACGTAATGCAGGTTCCGCGTCTTGAAAAGATCTGCCTGAACCGCGGCGTGAACGGGGCCGTTACAGATAAAAAACTGGTAGACGTGGCAGTGGATGAACTGTCGCAGATAACCGGGCAAAAAGCGGTGCCTACCCAGTCGAAGAAAGATATTTCCAACTTTAAATTGCGTAAGGCGATGCCTATAGGCGCCAGGGTTACGCTCAGGGGCGTTAAAATGTACGAGTTCCTCGACAGGTTGATCGCCGCCGCTCTTCCCCGCGTTCGTGATTTTAAGGGGATCAATGAAAAAGCGTTTGACGGTCGCGGTAATTATACCCTCGGCGTTACGGAACAGATCATTTTTCCGGAAATAGACATCGACAAAACCAATAAGATAACCGGGCTGGACATCACTTTTGTGACTTCCGCGGGATCTAACGAAGAAGCGTTTGAACTGCTGAAGGAACTGGGTATGCCCTTCAGGAAAAAGGAGCAGGCCTTATAAATTAACCTGCGCCAGGTTTATCCCGCCGTTGCGGCGGCTGAACCTGGAACAAACACTGAAATTTTATATCATTATATTATGGCAAAAACATCAATAACAGCCAGACAGAACAAGAGGGAAAAAATGGTTGCGCAGTATGCGGAAAAAAGAGCTGAATTAAAAGCTGCCGGCGACTGGAAAGCTTTGGATGAACTTCCAAGGAATTCCTCCAAAGTGCGGTTAAAGAACCGTTGTCAGTTATCCGGCCGCCCCAGGGGGTATATCCGGTACTTCGGTCTATCAAGGGTAGCTTTCCGCGATATGGCGCTGAATGGCAAGATTCCGGGAATACGGAAAGCCAGTTGGTAATCCAGGGCTAACCGGCGATTCTACAATATTTACAATACACAATTGAATATAACATGGTAACAGATCCTATAGCAGATTTCCTGACAAGAATCCGTAACGCTCAACTGGCGGGACACAGAATTGTAGAGATTCCTGCATCGAACCTGAAAAAGCGGATGACCGAAATTTTGTATGACCAGGGATACATCCTTAAATACAAGTTTGAGGACGACAATAAACAAGGCGTCATCAAGATCGCATTGAAATATGATCTTCAATCTAAAGAACCGGCTATTCGTTCGCTGGAAAGAGTAAGCCGTCCGGGCCTTCGCCAATATGCAAGCCCTTCGGAATTCAAAAGAGTGAAGAATGGTCTTGGCGTAGCTATCCTGAGCACTTCCAAAGGCGTGATGACCGATAAGCAGGCCAAGGCGCAGAATGTGGGCGGCGAAGTGTTGTGTTATATATATTGATCTTTAAAATTAAGCGACTATGTCTCGTATAGGAAAACAACCCGTATTAGTGCCTGCAGGCGTAACGATCTCTGTTGGGAAAGATAACCTGCTTACCGTTAAAGGCCCTAAGGGTGAACTGAAACAACTTATTGACAGGGATATTACTGTTGAAGTAAAGGACGGCCAGCTACAACTGACCAGGCCTACCGACCAGATACGTCACCGCGCCTTACACGGACTGTATCGTTCGCTGATCGCTAATATGGTCGCAGGCGTTATGGAAGGAGTAAAGAAAAACCTCGAGTTGGTCGGCGTAGGTTTTAAAGCGTCTAACCAGGGAAACCTGTTGGACCTTTCTTTAGGATTCTCGCATAATATCATATTCGAGATCCCCAAAGAATTGACCGTAAAGACAACGCAGGAAAAAGGAGAAAACCCCAAGATATTCCTGGAAGGTATAGATAAACAACTGGTAGGCCAGGTAGCGGCTAAAATACGCGGACTGCGTAAGCCTGAACCTTATAAAGGCAAGGGCGTGAGGTATGCAGGCGAAGTGGTGCGCCGCAAAGCAGGTAAGGCAGCCGGAAAATAACCGGGGCAGGCCGTAGGCCTATTTTAAAATAACTAATAATAAACAGCAATGGCTACTAAATTAATCAGAAGGCAAAAAATTCGCTTCGGGATCCGTAAAAAGATTTCCGGCACGGCTCAAAAGCCAAGATTGTCTGTATTCAGAAGCAATAGCGATATATATGTGCAGCTTATTGACGATGATAATGCCGTAACGCTTGCCTCTGCCTCTTCAAGAGATAAGGATATCGCGGCGCAGAAAAT